>NZ_JAJMOZ010000010.1:0-175079 GCF_020991525.1 Flavobacterium sp. EDS | reverse complement strand
GTCTACATAATGCAGGGCTTTGTCATCTTCGATATTGTAATATTTCCCTAAAACTTCTGTCTGGCAAGAGGTGTACGCACAAAGAATGACAAATAAGAGAAATAGTAAAGTGATTTTAGGCTTCATTTGTTTTAATTTTCCTGCAATTTACAATTTTTAGGGTAATTTAAACGTGAAATAAATTCTTTGTATTATAGTTGATAATCTTTTTTTATCCGCTCCATCATTTTTCCTTTTTCTATTTCCAACATTTAAATGAAGCATTAATGATTCTCTTGATGTTTTATTATAAATATAGCCTTCTAATTTTTTGTTTTTTATACGTACTAAGGCAAAGGCACCACCTATAAATATTTGTGCCAAATTAGAGTTTAAGTGTTTGTCAAAACTTTCAATGACATAAAGAGGGGTTGGGCTGAGCTCTAAATCCACTTTTAAGTCTTTACTATCGGGTTTGTTTACAAAATCATAATTGGTTTGTTGTAATAATTTTAAGGTTTCCTCCATAATTTCATCAATCATTCGATCTTGTAGAATGGCTTGCGCAAATTTATGCACGTGATAATCAAAATTGCGCTCTTCTGGCCCTTCACCTGTTGCAAATTCATACAATAAAATAGCTACTGAAGCTTCGTAATTCTTTTTAAATAATTTTTCTTTTTCCTTTTCTTCAAGTATCTCAACTCCTGGGTAAAACCGTTCTGCAGCTCTAACTAATGCATTTACAGCTATTTCATCAGGCATCTTTTTTGCTTCTCCCGTTATAGTATTTATCGTCTTCTCAACCTCCTCTGGTAACTTTACTCTTAGTTTTTCGCTTATCTCATATACCTCAATCAAATCCTTGTATAAGTTTTTAATTAAATCAGCATATTCTTTATCCTCAAACCCAGTTGTACTGGTTATTTCAAATTCTTTTTTAATCTCATCGTAGAATGCTCTCAAATCATTATAAACTATTTTCTCAATAGCCAATGCAGAATTTTCAACTTCATTTCCAATATTCACTAATGAATTCTTAATTTCTTTTTTAATATTAACTAGTGATTTTTTAATTTCTTCAACGCTAGCATTTACTAAATCTTTTTTAACTTTAGAAACCTCATCTGAATGGGCGGACTTGTCATTAAGTTTCTTTTTTATTCGCTCTAACCGCTCTAAAAACTTATATTCCTTTATATGCTTTTCTTTCTCTTTTACTGCATGTTTTTGATCAATTATAAAATACTCCCTAGTTTTAGTACTATTTTGTACCGGATTTTCTAGTATTTTGTCAATCGAATCAACTTTAAACGTATCGCTCAATCTTAAGTAATACAATTCTTTTACCATTAGCTGACCCAATTTTACCCTATCGTCATATTTTGCAAAATTGAACGTTAATTTTCCTTTTGTCATAAAATGTTTTTCCATGATATCCTGCATTATATCCGGAGCCATCCAATGGGTAAAATTCTCATTGATTTCTTTAATAATAGCGTCAAATTCTTTATTTCCAGTAGTAGATGATACTTCATCTAATGATTTTTTTATAAAACTATTATTTAAATCCTTAAAAGAAAAATTGATATATTCCTGAACCAAGGACTGTTCAAACTCTACTAATTTGTAGTCCAACTCTTGTTTAGATAAATTTTTAAAACTCTGCTTATTCCCTTTTGCATCAATAAATTCACCACTTAATTTTCCTTTACCTTCTAAAAGTAGTTTTACATTATTCATATTATCCGAAAACAAATTCCTATTTCCTTCCTTTAAGAACTCGTCAGTCTTATCCGATAAATACCAAAAATTAACCATTTCTGCCGATTGTAATGCGATTTCACCTTGCAACGCTTCTTTTATCGACCCCATCGTTACTCTTGCAGCGGCATCAAACCATTCAGAGATAATGCCTTTGGTCTTTAAATAAGCATCTGCAAATTGATAATAAGCATGACGTTGCCCAATCGTATGGTATAAATAATGCTGCTCATTTATAGTGTTATACAATGAGGCCTTCCAGAAAGTAGACCCCACTTTTGTAGGATTCTCGATTCTGTCATAATCATACCATTGACCATTTTTTAAATCACGATATTGACCGTTTTCGTCTTTTAGTATTTCTCCTTTACCATTTTTAATTACTACTTCATCTAATTGAGTTTCTGACCAAATAAAATACATGTTTTTTACTCCAAGGTCAGGATACATTTTTTGAGGACTTAGATCTGGATAACTTCCTTTTTGGGTTTGAATTGTTATCTTAGCTGGTAAATGGGGGAAAATTGACTTTAATAATAAAAATAACTCATCATGTTCTGAAAAGAGTTGTGGGATATTTATAGCCGGATTTCTAATTTCTTTAATCAATTTGTTATAATATCTAACTAGCCTATCTTCTTTTTCTTCTTTGGATAATTGCGATAATTTGAAGATCATTGACTCACTTACTTCTCCCCAATTTACGTTATTAATTGTAGTCTCATCAATTGTTGCCAAACGCCACTTTTGTAATCCAAAATACATTTCTGTAAAACGTTCTTGATCCTTTTTACCATCAAAATCCTGAGCTGTAGCTCCTTCATCAAAGGCGTTGGAAATACCTCTCCAATATTCAATCTCGACACTATTATTTACGGTAATGGCTAGATCTAATCTCTTTTTAATTCCTGCTTTGACAACTTCTATAGTTGGTTCACTGCTATTTTCCTGAAGCATTTGAGGCACCGTAAGCGTTTGTTGTGTTGCCACACTCGCGTACGTCTGAGTTGTTAGACCGTTGCTAAAGTTTAGCGTATTATTATCTGCTCCTATTATCGGAGGAGTAGTGTTGTCTGATACGGTAGAACTAACTATTGTTCTGCCATTGGTATCAGCAACGCCTCCTCCGATTAGAGCATTTGGAGTTCCTGTTTTCTCTGATGAAATAATACTTGTTAAGGCATTATGATTTGCTATTGATCCCTCAAAAACCGAAGAAATAGTACTCTCAGATAACCCAGTTTTTCTGATTGTTTCAATACTGGTATCTATAGCACCTCCTTCGGGTAAGACACTAGAATTGTTTGTAATAGTAGTATTTAAAGCATTTTGCTCCTGCCATACCTGTACTATATCTTTTTGCTGGCTCATTTCTTTTGAAACTTTGGCTAATTCTTTTATGACTGCTTCAGTTAAATCTTCAGAACTATTTATAGCAGTACTATTTTTGATTGAAAGATTGAAATTATGGATTGCATTTTTATTCATCGCTAGGGTATTTTTTCTTGGTGTAAAAGTAATTGCAAAAAGAATCATTTTAAAATTACAAATCACTTGTATTCAGTAGTTTCAGTAAGTTTTGTTTCTACTGAAACTACTGAATATAGTCCCTTTTTTTGTGGTTGTTTTCTATTCTTTGATACTACTTTTGCATCATTAAGAATCGAATAGTACTGGTCAAATTATAAATATCAATACGTCAACTTTCCGTTTTTTTTTCAAAAACTTCCACTTAAAAAACTGAGTCTATAAAAATTTAATTCACAATTTAATTTTATAATCAACCCCTATCTAATATTACAACAAATAGCAACCCTATTCTAATCTGGTTTAAAACTGGGAAAAACCAGCACAAGCGCAATTTTGGGCTTCCTGGCAGAGTTTTGGCACAAGAATGAAACAATACCTCAAGACAGCATAAATAGCCCTGTAAACACATTAAATACTAAAGCAGAGAAAGCTCAAAAAAGCGTTGCTGATGGGTATGCAAATAACATACTTGGACGAACTTTTACCGATGTTATAAAGCAGAATTTGAAATTAGTAACCACAAGCCCTTATTATGACATTGCAAATGCCAAGCATTAAGAAATACCTTTTACTTGGTTTTAACATTAATTCCTTTTCTTTTGGAGCTCATACTATCGATTACAAGTAACCTTTTATAAAAAAATTAATCAAAAATAAATTATATGAACAAACAAAAAATCGCAGTAATTACAAGTCTTTTTATTGCTTTAACAGCTTTAATTGACACAAAATTTGATCTTTTACAAGATGCAGGATTGTCATTGGTAACAATCAACAGAATCAAATTAATCGGATTGTTTTTGTCAGCAGCATTGACAAGTATTACTCCCTTCTTTACGAAAGAAGAAGATTAAATAGTAGAAATACAAAAGCATCCTCAAGTTAAAAACAAACTCTCAAAATTAATTTAAACTAACGCACCCAAAATTATTGGACAATATAAATATTCTGATGATTTTGGGTGTTTTTGGTGATAAATAAACAGAATGCTAACAGAGCTAAAAACCGATACTAACGAAGTTCTTATCCTTCGAATAATAATTCTAATAAATCTAACTTTTATAAACAACAAGTAATTAAAAAACAATACTTTAATCCGTATTTTAAATCTACTGAAACTACAGAAAAAGGGAGTTGATTTTTTATTTCATCACACCCTTCTGTACTATTTTTACATACTCTAATTTCAGCTATTACTATTACCAATAGCTACATAGAATCCTCAAAATTTAAGAATCATTCTAAAAGGTCAGTACCCCAACTTTAGCAATCATTTAGAATAATCATTTTAATAATTAAACATTCAACCTATCATGGATTATACACCAAGAGACTTAGGAGAAACACCTAAAACACCCGACATGAGTAACTTCAAAAATCCTTTAGGACAAACATCTGAAGGAAACATTTTTATAGAGCATTTTACGATTACACCTTTAAGTGCATCCGAAGAAAATGAAAACTTAGCCGAAGTCATAAAAAAAGAAAGCAGAGACAGTAGTATCTAAATATTCGAATAACCTTTTAAGCTTAATTCTGTATAACAACGAAAAGACAAATCCTCAAAAATCACAAAAAAATGCCAGACGAAATAACACTACAAAAATTAAAAGAAAAATACGGTACGGTATTAAAACTTACTTCAGATGATCAATTAACAACAGCATATTGCAAAAAACCATCATTCACTACATTTCTTAATTATCAAGATAAATACAAAGATAATCCGCATGAGGCAATCCTGTTTTTATTTGAAGAATGTGTATTGGATAAAGAAAATTATGATGACGAATTCATGCTTGCTGCAGGAAATTCTATTGTCGCTATAATTAAAAAGGATAGCGAATTTACAATCGATGTAACACCACAAAAAGATGAATTTAAAAAATCGGCTGCCCTAATTCGATATGCTTTTCAGATAGATCCTTATCAATTATCGATAGATGAGTTTTATAAATTACTCGAAGAAGCCCTTTGGCTACAAAAACACAATGAGAAAAGAATGGAAAATACACTCATGACAGCCTTTGCACAAACATTTTCAAATTAAAACAAAAAATAAATCATTATGAAATTCAATTTTAATGTAAACGAAATTTTAGATGCCAAAGAAACCGAATATACTGGCATTAACTATAACGAATCAGAATCGAAAGATTTTATTATTGATAAAACCGGAGGTGAGTTCAATCTAAGGGTCTTTGCGCCTTTAATTTTTGAACCATTAGTGAAAAACGACCTTAACCTGCCTAGTTTAAGAATAGACGCTGTTACGGTTAATTTAAATCGATCTAAAGTGATCAAAAAGGAAGGGATAGAAGGACGAGATTCAACAATCAAAGAACATATTACAAATGGCGATTTTAATATTTCAATCGAAGGCTTAATTGCCAATGAAACTGGAGATGAATATCCAAAGGAAAAACTTTTCTTATTGAAACAATTCCTAAATGCACCTTATGCTTTAAGAGTAACGCATGCTATTTTGAATCGTTTTGGAATTTATGAATTAGTAATAGATTCCTACTCTATTCCCTCAATTTCTGGAACAAAAAACATACAAAAATTTACTGCAAGTGCCACCTCAGATGAAACTGTAGAACTAATAATCAGAGACAATGCTTAAACTAAATGCTAAAATCAGAGTTTACGAAACGGTAAGACTTATCCCCACTCCTAAGTTTTATGAATTTACTTATGTAAAAAATGTAGCCATAAGCAGTTCGTACAAATCCCTTACCGATACAGCTACTATTGTAATGCCTCAAAAAGTATATACGGATACAAAAGGATTTGATCAGGGCTTGTTTACAAATGCAAGTGGAAAGGAAAAAACAATTCATGATTTTTTTAAACTTGAAAATTTTATAGAAATATTTTTAGGATATGATGGTGATTACAAACCTGCTTTTAGAGGTTATATTACTGGAGTGCAATCAGATATCAATGCTGTAATAACTTGCGAAGATGCAATGTATGCATTTAAAAAAGTAAAAGCAGTAAAAGATCATGATGTTCAGAACAAGAGTGACATCCTCAATATTGTGGCAACCAACCCAACAACAAATGTTGATAATTTTAATCCTAAAACTTTCTTTGAAAAAAGAATTAAAGAACTAAAATTACCTTTTAAAGTAAATGCACTTGATGAAGAATTAGGAAATATTGTGATTAACAGAAACCAAAGTTTGGCTCAGGTTTTTGAGATGTTGAAAGACAAGGGGATTTATACCTATTTTAAAACTGAAAATGCTGCGCCTGTGCTTACAATTACCAATAATCCACAACAGCATACCACAACTGAATTAGCTGGCTTTATAGATCGAAATTTCATTAAAAGTCCATTAGCAGGAGCCCTAGTAAAAAAGCTCATTAACCAAGGACTAACCCTGTTAAGCTCACAATTAAATAAAGCAACACAATCGCTTTCTGATCGCTTTTCAGGAAAAGTACGTTTCAGGTTTCGCTATAATATTATTGAAGATAAACTAATCGTAGTTAATGAATCTACAAAAAACACCCGTACACGAGTAGAAAAATATTTTAAAAATTCAAATACTCCAATTTATATTGAATTAGGTGATCCAAATGGACAGTTAATAAAAACTCATGTTTTGCATAATGATACCGATGATTTACCTATAGATCCTGCAGCTTTCAAAAAAGTAACAACAGAAATTGCCTCACAATTATATCAATATGCCGCTTTAAGGGCTATGGAATCTAAACCAAGCGGATTTGAAGGCTATTTTCTCACTTTTGGCGAACCGTTTGTACGGCCTACTGACAAAGTAATTCTCGAAAATGCAAAAGATAAAGAAAAAAACGGCACTTTTCAGGTCGAAAAAGTAGAACGAAGCTACGGTGAAAACGGGTATAGGCAAAAAATTTATATAGGACGAAGAGTAGAAATAGCATAAAAATAAAAAATGGGAAATATAACAGATCTAATCAAAGATGTTGCCAGTAAAAATCAAATCATTGAAACTTTTGCGGCAAAAGTCATCGAAATAAATAAGGAAACAGAATCACCTCATAATACAAATGATGCTTATACCGTAAATATTATGCGTGCCGATGGTGCCATACTTAAAAACGTGAGATTAAAAGCTTCAATCCTTGATGTAGAACAAGGAATTATAACCATTCCCAAAAAAGACAGTTGGGTTTTAGCCACAATTATTGACGGAGTAGAAACCAGAGCGTTTGTTTCGCAATTTTCAGAAGTCGACAGACTTATGGGGAGAATTCAATCTAAATTTGACTCTAATTTTTTTCTGGATTATAGTGCTGACGGCAATAAACTACATATTCGTTATATAAATACAGATACCGCAACTGAAACTGATGAAACTAAAATTATCGATGTCGCTAAAATAGAGTTTGATAAGGAACAACATTTTAAAATTAGTTACTTTGATAATGATGAAAAACCAGTGGCAATTACACATTTTACACCTGATAGTTTAACCACAACTTTTAATTCGATTGAAAACAAAGAAGTAAAAGAATCCTTAGTCTTGAGTGCTTCAAAAGAAAATGTTTCTTTCAAATTTAAGAACAACACAGGCAAAGAATTAAATTCAATGGTTGCAACTCCTGAGAATTATGCTATTTTATTAAAAAACGATGACGATAAAAAGCAAGCTTCTTTAGCTATTGAAAGAAGCAAAATAGCGGCATACTTATTCGAAGAAGATGAGCTTAAGAAACTATCATTTGAATTGAATGGAGAAAGCGATAGTATTCGATTAAAAAAAGATGATCAGAATTTAATTGAACTGAAAGGAAAAACAGCCATTAGTTTAAAAAGTGAAGGAGATATTAACATCGAAGCAAAAAATATAAATATTAAATCGACTGAAAAAATCAATATTAATGCCACAGGAGATACTATTATTAGCGGAGATAAAGTAAAAATCAATTAAATTATGGCTACCAAATATGTATGTAATGGTGCAATATGCGCCTGCGATCAAGGTACTGCCCCAAGAGCACTTGATGTGAAATCTCAAAGTAACATTTTTATTCAGGAAAAATTGATGGCTACGGATAGTGAGAAAACTTTTGAAAGTCTGTTTTTTGGAAATTGTAAATTACGACAAAATAATCTCTGTATCCCTGATATAAAAACGAAGTGGAAGGATCCTGCAAATAATGTATTCGAAGGAGATAAAAAAGCTCTTTTAGAAAACTCAACCCTAAAATGCGAAGTTGGAGGAAATATCAAAATTATAGATCCGCTTCAAACTGAACCTAAAATAGTCATCCTTGATAATTATTCACCGCCGGTGATAACACCTTTGACAAAGGAAATATTAAATGTTACCTGGAAAAATGGAAATTTAGATAGAGAAATAGATACTGCAAATATTGGAGACAAAGTAAGCTTGGTTGTAGAAACAAAAAACTACAAAGAAGGAGAAACAGTCGTTGTTATAATAGATGAGATAGACGGAAAAGACGTCAAAGAAAACACGAAACAAGTAAAATTTACTGGTGAAGTAAATACCGATGGATTTGCTATTTTAAAAGAGGAAATCGCGATTGAAAACGTAAACTAATAACTAAAAAATGGAAAGAACATTTAGAATAAAAGAAGTTAATGGTAATACTAGTTTTCAAGATAAAAAATTAGTTGTAGATAAAACGAAAATAAATCTTTTAATTGTTTTAGAACTTGGAGGTAACTTGCAATTTAACAGAGTCTATAATGACATCTGGAAAGTTGTAAAACTGGATAGCATAGCCGATCTTGAAGCAATAAATAAATTAAATGCAAAATACGAATATAAAAACATTTGTCTTGTTCATCACGGAAATATATTTTCCGACACCTCAAAGGGCAAAAAAAACTGGGCCATTTTATTTGCAAACAAAATTCGTGAAATTAAACTAGTGATTTCTAAACTAAGTGAAATTCCAAAAGAAATAAATCAGGCATATGTTACAAAAATTCTTGAAAAGTCTAAACTTACGTTTGCTAAAGATGGTCCTGATGAATTAAAAATTAAAACATTTTTGGGCTTAAAAATGTTAATAGGGGCCATACTAGATAGTGGAACGTTCATTTCGGTAGCATGTAATGAAGCCGATGATGCAGGTTTCTTAAAAGAACTTGCAGATTTTACAGATAAAAACATTAAAATATTTGGTAACACTAATTTTTCTTTTATCGATGACGGGAGAGACTCTACATATAACAACCTAACTATCAGCGAATATCATTCCATTTTAAACAGTTATTTATCTTCTGCATGGCGAGATAAAAATGGATGGTTGTATTACGATACTAACCTAAAGCAGATAATTATAACAAAAAAAGAACTTTGGTTACATAGTATGGGAAAAAAAATATATACTTTAGTAGACAGAGAAGCTAAATTAACAAAAAAACAAACTGATAAAGAACATTATGCTCAATTGTACTTTTCTAAAATATACGAGATCTTTCATAAAAAATACGTAACAACAATTAGCTATGATAATTGGAAAAAAGAGCAAGAAAAAAAATACCCCGATTTTAAATAAAAATATAAATATGACATCTAGAAAAATATTAATTTGTATCTTTTTATTCATAGCTTTAATAAACCGTGCCCAAGAAAAAAAATTAAAAGAATTGCGAGATAATAACTGTGGCGATAATTGTGAATTCTATCACGAAAATTTAAATTTTCGTAAAACTTTATTAAATCTACCGCCAGCTCCGCCAGAACCAAAAACAAAAGAAGACTCAATCGTTTTGTTTTTCAAAATTCCATTAGAAAAAACAAAGATATTATTTCCTTTTTCAACATACGATTCGGTTTATGTTGTAACGCCAAAATACTACGAAGATAAAGAACCACGAAACTACTTAAAATCAAAATTTCATGATTCTAAAACTTTAGTTACTGAAGAACAAATGAATAAAATTTCAGATATTCTCTTTAACTATTACCTAATAAAATATGATAACATAACTATTCGAAATTATAAAATAACAGGTTGCAGCGGTATAGAGGATACTTATCCTAAGATCATTTTGCTATTTATAAAAAACGGTAAAAACAAAGACTACATCGCATTTCCTAGCCAGATATTTCGAAGAACGAGTTTTACTAATAAAGAATTAGAAGGTTTAGATCTTTGTGCTGAAAAAGAAAGAATGATAATGGAAATGTTTGGCGTAAGTCTGGAAGAACCAAGTAGCGATGCAGTATTAGAAGACGAACCTGGCGTATTGCGTGATGAGCATAAAGAAAACTAATTACTCTTTTTATAATACACGAAGTATCAAATCATAATAAACTAAAAATGTATAATAAATAAAAAACTGCAACATAACGTTGCAGTTTTTTTGGTTTATCTAGTTTAGCTTCTTTTTCAAAGTCTCTTCCATTTCATAGAATTTACTTTCGAGATCATGAATTTTTTCATAAATATTGATTGGATCCGGCATTTGTTTAGAAGCATACATACTGGCGTACCAAACTTCCAGAATATCTTCAGCATAAATAGAATACATGGGGTAATTTCCGTCTCTGTTATCAGATTTCAGGATTAATTTTCCACTTTCCCTAATTCTGTTTAAAACCCTTTTAACCACTACTCCATCATTCTTACTGATAATCACATAAATTCTTCCATCTAATATATCATCAAAATTATCAACATATTTTCCAAAAAGATAATCGCCGTCATGAATCGTTGTAGACATCGAGTTTCCTTTTATTTCAAAACATCTGTAAGTTCCGTTCTTTAACATTGGCATGCTGAATGACGGAAGACTTTCCATATATTCTGGATCAGAATAACCATCTAAATAACCTGCTCTTGCTTTTACCCCAACAAAGTTAATATTCTCCTCACCGTCTTCATTTACAGTTATAATCTTGGGTAAATTTAAACCAACTTCAGTATTTGTTTTATTAGCAAAAATTTCATCACTATTTCCAAAAAAATAGTCTGGGTTTACATTACAGTGCGTGATGATACTTTGAAGCAAATCGAAACCTGGTTTTGTCCTTTTTCTTTCTCCATCAGATTGTAATCTACCAATAGTAATACTGTCTATTGTAGTACTAGTTACTCCTATTAACTTCGCAAATGAGTTATTGTTTAACTTCATCTCATCTATAATACGTTTTATCTTAGTATGTATTTCCATGTTCTATTACATTTGTTTTTATTGTGTAATATGTTTTAATAAACATTGTGCATTCCACTATATGTTGCAAAATTAAAAAATATATAATAAATAATAGCATTCTTTAGTGTTTTTTTTACGTAACATCTGAATTTAAAGACATTTAAAGCCTTTTTCCTACTGTATTACTCTAATATACAATCTAAATAATTAAATCATATTACTGAAATAACTGCATTTTTCAGCGTAATATGTTGTATAAATCAAAACATATGTTGTATATTTGTCAAAAATAATCCACCATATGATTTTAAAAGATTTTTATACCGAAAAAAAGAACGCAATCGAAATGGAGTTCACTTCTAATGCGCCAACAGTTCAACTTTATACTGATACTATCTTTAAAGATTCTATTGAAACCCCGGTAGTAATGTTTAAGTATGATATCGTAAACTGGGAAACATCTTCTGAAAAAAACTACAAAGCTGATGTATCATTTTGCCTGTATATTATATTACCTGTAGAAACTATTTCTTCAACAAGTTATGCAAATGCATTCGATATTGCTCAACGAATAGACAAAGCCATATTATCTAAAAACAATAGTAATGCTGATATAGACACCAATTCAACATTTAAAATAAGGGAAAAACAATGTACAAACGAGCACACTTACTGGAATAAAAATGATTATTTTATTTGGGAAATCACTTATAAAACAACATTAATAGAAAATATATTAAAAAAGAAATACATTCTTTTCAATAATGGTTTAAGTAATGAAGAACTAGAAGAGTTAGGATATAACTTAACTACTGGAGTAATAGAAATAAATCCAAATCAGGTTAAAGGAGATATCGATTTGAAAACTAGTACTTAATTTGAGCAGGCTACAAACTTAACAGTTGGTATTCACAAATAATTAAATAGAAAAAAACTAAACCACATCCCCACCAATCTTAACTAAACTGTACCCTATTTAAACCTAAAAGCATGAGAAGAAGCAAAACACTATTAGAAAAAAGAAGAGATTATGTTATCAGCTATCTAAATAGAAATCAAGCTAAACAGATGAAAGTTGTGGTTTCAGAACTTTCTGACACATTATTCCTGACTGAGCGCACAATTTATACTATTATAAATGAAGGTCTCTCTACAGCAACCAAAGCTTAAACCACTGAAACTACTGGTTTTGACAATCAAAATAATTGGAAAAAGCAACCTTGAGCCTTAAATTTGTACTCGATATCAAAAGCAAATTAATCTCTTTGCCAAGAGGAAAATCCAATTAAAAAAACCCGTTTTTACCAAACTGTCCAAAAGCACCAATTCTGCTTTTTGGATTCTAGTTTACAAATACCTTTTTACAGCATTAAATAATTAATAATAACAATTTTAGCAACTTGTTACAGCCCTTCTTTTGCTCTTTTTTGAGTGGAAACAAATTTTAAACAATTAAAACAATTTATATTATGAGTACATTAAACGATGTAGTGATTAACAAACTATCAGGCGGATTAGGAAGAAGAAATCCAGAACAGGATATGGTTTCAGGATTACTTTTTGATGAACCTTTAGAATTTTCAGATGAATTAAAATTAAAATTAGAATCAGACACAGTAAAGCGTTTAGCTTCGTTAGAAGATGCTGAAGCCATAGGAATTACAGCAAAATATGATGAAAAGGGTCAATCCATTTACTATCAGATTCAGCAATTTTTCAGAATGAATCCTTCTGGTGATTTGTACATTATGAAAACAGCAGCCACTTCTTATGAAGACATTGCCGCAAAAGCAATGGACATGCAGGAAAAAGCAAACGGAAACATTCGTCAATTAGCAATTATTTACTCTGGACCAACCACGTTTACACAAACTCAAGCCGCGGTTTTAGCGGCACAAAGCCAAGCTGATCTTGCTTATACTGACTATATGCCTTTTGAAGTCATTCTGGAAGGGAAAGGATTTACTGTTGACGCAACTTCTTTAGCTGGATCAGATGCAGAAAACGTATCTGTTGTAATTGCTATGGATGTAGAAAAAGCAAATAAATATAAAAACTCTGCTGCAGTTGGTTTAGTATTAGGCGCAATTTCTAAAGCAAAAGTATCTGAAAACATTGCCTGGATCGAAAAATTCAATCTTACTGGTGAAGGCTTTTCAAAAGCTGGTTTTATAGGAGGAAAAGAAATTAAGACTCTTGGAACTTTAAATGATTTAAACGAAAAAAGATTCATTTTTGCAAAAACACATACTGGCTTACCAGGTCTTTATTTTAATGACAGTCACACTTGTACTGCAGGTATATCTGACTTTGCTTATGTAGAAAACAACCGTACTATTAATAAAGCAACACGTTTATTGCGTACCGCTTTATTACCAAAATTAGCTTCTCCGGTTTTAGTAGATATTGACGGCAAATTGCCACAATCGGTTTCAAAAAACTTCGAAGGTTTATGCAGAAGTGCTTTAGAAGGAATGGTTGCAAATCAAGAAGTTTCTGATTTTGATGTGTATGTAGATCCTAAACAAAACATTTTAGCAACGTCTGAATTAAAAGTGAAAGCAGAAATTACTCCAATTGGAACTGCACGCAAAATTATCGTCGATTTAGGATTCAAAAATCCTTTCGGAATCGATAAAGCATAATTCTTTATCATTTAAAAACAATAAAATTCACAAATAATATTGCCTTAATTCAATTGTGATAAAACAAATGAAGAAAAGTAATAACCCGAACCTTATCGGAATTATCAAAAAAAAATCAAGATACATATGAATAAATTACCATTAATTAACGGACAACAACACAGCTGGTCATCAATTGAAGTAAGTATTGCAGGTAACATTGTTACTGGAATTACAGCTGTAAACTATAGCGACTCAGTATCTAAAGAAAACCATTACGGAGCTGGAGATATGCCAGTACACAGAGGTAGAGGAAAATATGAGGCGAAAGCTTCAATCACTTTATACAACTACGAAGTAGAAGCTATTTTAGCAGCTTTACCTAAAGGACAAAGATTACAAGATATTAACCCTTTTAGTATCATTGTAAGCTACCTCGACGATAGTAACGAAGTAATTACACATACGGTAAGAAACTGTGAGTTTAACTCAAACAGCAGAGGAATTAGCCAAGGAGATACAAAAATTGCAGTTTCTTTTGACTTAATCTGTTCTCATGTTGAGTGGAATTAATCACCTGGATAAATTCCTAAAATTATAATACCCTCTTCCCTATTTCTAAAACCGACTAAAAGGAGAAACCCAATATTAAATGCGTTACGCAAAAAAGAAGTTCAAAAGAAACATGATTTTTGTAAGCAAACTATTCTACTTGCTCTTTATTAGTCCGTTTTAGACAGGAAATCTTCCTCAAGAGGCTGCTTCGAGCTTATTTAACTTCAAAACAATAACTCAGGCGGCCTCTTTTTTTAAAATACAGTCATTACCTCTAATGACACTATAAAAAAGCATCTCCGCCCTTTATTATCATAAATATGGCTTTTATCATTCCTCTTGTTCTACTGTATTAATAACAACAGTTGTAAACAATCAAGAAATATCATTAAATCAGACATCAATTACCCAATCATAAAAACAAACAACCACTTTCTAAATGGAAAAAACAATCTCAAAAGCTGTCGATGTGCTTGACGGAAATATTACCCAAGCTCAATTAAACCAATGGAAATACAAGCATAAAAAAATAGTTAAACTCACCATTGCTGATGATGACGAAACGACTCTATTTGCTTATTTCAAAAAGCCAGATATCAGCATTCGTTCTGCTGTATTACAAGCCTCAAAAATGGACGAATTTAAAGCTCTCGAAGTATTATTCAAAAACTGCTATCTAGGTGGTGATGGAAAAATAGAACAAGAAGACGATTTACGCCTCAATATTACCACAGCATTTTCAGATCATATCCAACCAAAACCCGTTAAAGTAGAAATACTATAGCAACCACCTTTTTTGTCCTACCCATAAAATACTATCCTGATGATTATTAAAAACCATACTATAGAACTAAAAGACACCAGTGCTTCTGAAATGGCTCGGTTTAGGCAAATTATCCTGGGCATTTGGCGTCAGCAAATTGAGGATGATAAAAATTCTAATGAATGGGAAAAACTTCTTAAGGATCATTATGCGACAGCCAAAGAACTTGATGCTAAATATGCAAACAATTCTAAAAAACCAGACGAAATCACATTAAAAGGAGATCGCTATATACTAAATAATGAGGATCATTATCAATATACAAATGCAAGTGCTTTGGAGGAAGTAGTTGTAACGGCATCAATATCACCCTTAGTATCTATATTACTTTGGATTAAGAAAAATATCGGTAATAAAACGCAAAAATTGCAACTGGATTCTTTTCCTAAAAATGCTCCTCAAAATTTCAACGGAATTATTAAGGGATATAAAATTAGTTGTAATCGTCAATTGCTAGAAGCTATTGTTGATTTAAAAAACATTGAATTTAAAGTATCTTTTCCCGTAAAGACTTTCTTTCTTTTAAACATTTTCGATCTTAAAAAAAACCTCGCACTTAGATTTGAAACTGATAGTTATGAGGGACTAGAATATTTGGCTCAATTTATTGGCTATGATATAGAAACCTTTAAAGCAACAATTACCCAACAGTATAAAAAAGCAATTACCGAGGCAGGAAGCGACAAAGACAAATTAGATATTATCTATGAAGATATACCTGATTTTATTTTAGCATCTCTTAAAACAGACCAACAAATGTATGCTGATATCTGGACACTTTTAGATCAGAATGTTTCAGACATCGGAGGACGTAATGAAGATCAAGGTATTTTAAATATTTTGAAAACACTTCAAAAGAAAGATGCCAAAAAGCTATTCACAAAACTATACGAGCGTCCATTATGGGTTATGAGACTTTACGAAACATTCTCTGGAGAGCATAGGAGGTCTTTTGTTGCATTAATAATGGATTTATGCAGGTACAACAAAAATAAACCTGAAGCAAAGCAACAAATTTACCTTCCTAACGGGTATTGGCCTAGTAATCTTCAATTAACTGCCAATTGGAGCCAGAACAAAATTAAGTTTGAAAATACTACCACTATTTTAAACAATTTAGGGAAAAATTTAGCCTATCCAACAAGCGGTTTGTTTCCATCTGCTGTTAATGAGCACAAAAAAATATATGAGGGAGCTCCACTAAACCCAATGGATTTTATTACTGTAAAATCTATTATTGAAATAGATAACGATAAAAAAAGCACTACAGAAGTGGCTTCAAATCAAGTTGCTTTATTCATCAAATACAAAGTAGACGAACTATCACAAGAAGCATTTTGGGATGTAATTAACGTTGCCACAACATTAGCAGGAGGATATGGTGCGATAGAAGTTTTAACGACACAAGCAACTGGAAAACTATTAAAAACACTTGCAGTTATAGAGCTCACTAAAACAATTGCCGATTTAGTAATGTTGACGGATCGTGCAAAAAAAGCATTGAAAGAAGCAGGTTTAGGCATTCTCGTTGATAATTGGACAACAATTAGTATAAGCGCTGACTTAAGCTTTTTAAGTTTAAGCTTGTTAATCACTCTAGCCAAATACGGTCGAAAAGGTGCTAAAGTGCTTAATGACATAAATGAAACGGAGCATGCTACTCATTTAGAAAAACAAACTGAAAAAGCTTTTACCGAAATTGAAAAGCAAACGGGTGTTGATGTCTCTAAGATGAGTGAAAAGGAGTTTGAAAAGTTTTATAAAAAGATAGAGAAAAAAGAAAAAGGAAATCCAGAACAATATGGAGAATTTATAGATACTCCTGAAAATATTCCTGGGAAAAAATTGATTAATCAAACTAAATTTACAGAAACTCCCTTAGGAGAATCAAAAATGAGTAAATTAGCGATTGCGCATCGTAAATCTTTAAGCGTCCCAAAACACCGTGGAAATGTAGCAGTATTTGAGTTTATCGATAAAAATGGAGCCACACAATATAAGGCTATTTCTACAGAAATGGAAAGTACTAGACATGCGGAAATGTTAGGAATGAAATGGTTAAACGACAATAAAATACCTTTTGCAAAGGTAAAAAAAATATATTCAGAATTAGAGCCTTGCAGTTTGGGACAATCTAAATGCAAACAAGTTTTAGAAGAAAATTTTCCAAATATAGAGATTGAATATAGTTACAAATATAAAGGAACTGGTGGTGCTCAAGATACACCCGAAATAAAAGTATCTAGGGCAAATTCAAGAGAACAAAGAGCAAAAGACCTAAATAAATTAATCAAAGACTAATGAACTTAACAGAAATTCAAAAATATTTTTCAAGCAGTTTGGTACTATTTGAAAACAATGACATCATTAACCAATCATTATCAAAAGACACGGTAGATATTTTATACAAAATTGGCTTACCTAATCATAATACTTTTGGTGGAGACTATGAATTTTTCGGAAATGTCGAATTATTAGATGGAAAGTATTTAAAAATTGGTACAAAAAACACTTATATCAATGAACTATTTGGATTGTGCATTGACATTGAAACTCAACAAATAATTGGAAGAACACATTATCGAGAAGGAATAAGAACCTATACTATTAATAAAAATCTAAAAACTTATCTTGAATATATATATATATACACACGCTTTAGAAAGGAAGTAAAAATACCTCAAACGCTAGGAGAATATCATTTACATTATGAAAAATATGCGCAAGAATTAAAGAATAGATTAATGACAATAGATAAAGATGACGTTAATACAGATTTTTGGCATAGTTCTATTGAAGAAATGGAATCGGGAGTTATATAATTCAATTTTATAAGAAATATGCTTCAAGTTTGAATTATATAAATTCTTAAGAACCTGATAAAGATTAATTATACTTAAATCCTCGTTTTAATAAGAAACGGGGATTTTTTTATGCAATTATCTCAATTTAAACCTCCAAAATAAAATCAGAAAAAGTATAAAAATCACTACTGAAACTACTGATTTACAAGTTACTATTATTTTTTAAACAGGCTATTTCGGCGTATTTTTACAGTGTTCATAAAGACAGGTATTCCATCTCAAATAGAAACCAAAAAGAACCTTTTTTAAAATTTATTTACCTCTTTATTTAAACAGTAAATAAATTTAAAACACAAATAATCTTATCGAATATTAAAATTCCTAGTTGTCTTCAAACAATCAGAAAGGCTTTATATTTTCAAAATTTGAAATCTTTAATAAATAAATACAAATATGGATCAAACTACAAAAAATCGCATTGATTTACTACATCCCTCTGTTAGAGAAGAAGTTACCAAAATCATCGAAGAATGTGACTTGGCACTAACCGGAAAAGCAAAAGTACGCATTACACAAGGTCTTAGATCATTTCAGGAACAGGAAGATCTTTATGCTTTCGGCAGAACTAAACCTGGAAAAAAAGTAACGAATGCCAAAGGTGGCCAATCTATCCACAATTATGGATTTGCAGTAGATATCTGTCTGATTATCGATGGTAAAACGGCTTCTTGGGATACAGCGAAAGACTGGGATGGTGACCAAATTTCGGATTGGCAGGAATGTGTCCAAATTTTCAAGAAATACAACTGGAATTGGGGTGGTGATTGGAAAACTTTTAAAGACCTTCCGCATTTTGATAAAAAAGGCTATAGCGACTGGAAAGTGCTCAGCAAACTAAAACGTGACAAAAAAAACTATGTAATCTTATACAAGTAAACAATGAAACAATTAAAACACCTAACGCTTCTAATTGCTCTTTTTTTTGCAATTACCTCCTGTACTTCTACCAAAACTGCCCTATTCGACCACTATTCATATCAAAAAACGACAGAGCTAAAAGTTGAAACTTCTAAACTAATGAATAAAGCTATTACATCTTATAGTACTCATAAAGAAAAAGTTGAATCTTTAATGCTCAACATCGAAAAATTATCTGAATATGAAAAGAATAAGCCCAATAACGAAATCACTTTTGCCATGTGGAAACTTCTAACCAATAAAGAAAAAAACCTTTTAGCTGGCTTCTTCAAACGTTGGGAAACAAAAGGAATTGTATCTAAGGCTTTTCTAGAAGAATCTAAAAAACAAGTTTTAGATGCTTTGGATTTACTTATTCAATATGAAATTAAAAAAGACAGAGAATCAAAGGATGCGCTTTTAGACTTAATCAACGGAAACAACTAAAATTATGGACCATAATAAACTAATAGAAGAGTTAAAAAGTAAATCAAAAACAATTATAATCAACAGTTATAAAAGCAATAAATCTGAATTAGAGAAAGACCTAAACACATTTTTAGAAACATCTAAAGAAAAACTGGAACGCTGGATGATTCTTTTTTCTACTGGAGATTTAACTGAAGAAGAATTAGAATGGTTATTAAAAAGTCAGTTAGATTTAATGACATTACAAGCACTTCAAACTACCGGAATATCAAAAATAAAACTGAATGCTATTAAAAATAATATCATTAAAACAATTTTTAAAGTAATTATTGATATGATTATCCCAAGCATTTAGCAATCTTATCATTAACTCTCAAATATCCAATTCAACCAATTAATTACAAGCACTTTATAACATAAATTAACCTACTGAAACTACTGATTAGTACCCTGTAAAATCTTGGTTAAGGACAAAGCATAGCGTATTTTTACAGTGTCAAATAAAACAGCCTCCTTTCGATATGATGCGCAAATTCAAAAGGAAAAAATTAATTAACAAAACAACAAATAATAACAACATATGAAGGATTTTATCATAGATGAAGACTTATTAATTACAAATGGAGATTTTGCCATTAAAGAGGCAGATCAGCAAAACATAGAACATCTATTATTAAGTCAAAAAGGAAGTTATAAAGAGTTCCCTATTCTTGGAGTAGGAATAAAAAAATACATCAACAGCCCAGACGCAACCTCCAGGCTAAGACTAGAAAACGAAATAGACAAACAATTATCGTATGACAACTTTTATGTAAAAAAACTAGATGTCAATGATTTACAAAACATTAAAATCGATGGAAACTATTAAACCACAAGAAAACCAAAACATTTTTGACATCTCTTTGCAAGAATACGGAAGTATAGAAAAAGTATTCGATCTTTTAGAAGACAATGATCAATTTAATATTACAGAAGATATTTCTGTTTACAAAGATTTAAAAATAGGAAGAGAAGCTTTTAAAAAAGACATTGTTGAGTATTACAATTCCAGAAACTTAAAGCCTGCAACTTCTATTACAGACGAAGAGCAGTATTTACTGAATGATTACTCCGGAATTGATTATATGATTATTGAAGATGATTTTATAATTTATTAATACATAGCCTTCATTGTCATTAACTAAAACCTTGATTCAAAATATCATGAAAATATGGCAATTACACCTTAAAATTTCTGTTTTTAGAAATTTTTAAAAACTAAGCTACATTACCGTAGCATCCACAAAAAAAAACATAAATAACTATCTATAAGCATATTACATATGTCTTACAGGCTAAACTATATTAAAAAATTAAAATATGGCACGTACAATTGCTGAAATACAGAATGAGATTCTGATTGAAAAAGGGAAACAGCCCTCCCTGAATGGCTTAACAGATTCCAAGACTGCGATTTGGAAACTTTGGACTAACATAGTCGCTACTGCGATTTGGGTACACGAAAAAATAGTCGAAAAAAATGCCCTGATATCAAGGCCTCACACACTAAACTGGTATCGTGAACAGGCATTAAATTTTCATTACGGAAAGCCTTTAGGCCAAGATTCGAGTAACGGAATGCCTTTGGATCCCGATTCGAGTAACAGAATGGCACTGATATGGAAAGATGGTTCGTATCAATTTGACACCACAGATCTTTCGGAAACGGAAATTGAAAATGCTAAAATCATAAAGCATTGCGCTGTAAGTGAAATCGACCTAGGAACAGTTCTTGAACCAAATAAAAAAATAGAAGAAATTTTTTCTGATTATTTCCATAATAAGGTCGGGGTTGTTTTTATAAAAGTAGCCACTGTAAAAGAGGGCAAAATTTCGAGAATTGATGTGCCTAATGAACTTTTTGCCCTTAAAGAATATATCGCCAAGATAAAAGATGCTGGAAATCAAGTTCACATTACATCTGATCAAGGAGATAGACTAAAATTAAGCTTAAATGTTTATATCGACCCATTGAGCATTTTTATTAATCCAAAAGACATTGAATACTATCAGTTAAAAAGTTTAAGCAGGGCTTTAGAAGCAGATGAACAAGCCAAATTAACGAAATACGAAGAAGATTTATTAAAAAAGCCATTAGATCCAAGAAATGGTTCTTTAATCTTAGATGAAAAGACATTTCCAGTACTAGATGCCATCGAAGATCACTTAAAAAATATCGAGTTTAATGGTGCTTTCGTAAAAACATTTTTGGTTGATGCTATTCAGAAAGCACCAGGAATTAAAATTCCAATATTGACTAAAACCGAAACAGCCTGGGCAACAAATCCTAGTGATAAACCAGAAGATCTTACAGATGTAACCAAAATTGAATATTTTATTCCTAACGCGGGTTATTTTGATATGGATACGCTTCAAGTTGAGGTAAACTACATTCCGTACACATTTTACCGAGATAAACAATAGTCTAAATATATATATACAATGAATAAATACACCGTTTTAAAGTGGGAAAAACTATTACTATGGCTTATTCCACCTATTCTAAGAAAAAAAACTCATGTCGATTGGCTTAATCTTTTACTGACTCCTCTTCATACTCTTTATGGAGAGATTCTTTATAAAATGCAACATACAGGTCAGGTTATTTATCTGGAAAAAGTACTGAACGACGCCTATAATCCAACTAAAAATTACAATCCTAATTTAAGCACTGAGCAAAAACGATCAGATGAATTAATTTATATAGACGAATCAGTCAAACCTACTTTAGAATATGTATATCTACACAAAGAGTATTACGAGCCAGATGGAACATTACTGGTTCCACAGTTAAAAGTATATAAACACGATGAATATAATAAAAACAGAAACAATAAACCTGTTTATCTCGCTCATCGTAAAGATTATACTCAAATAAATTATGCCAATTTTAGAGTATTTATCCCAGAAAGTTTGATAGCAAACGGTACCATAATTATTCAACCAAATAATGACAAATTACAACAAACAGAGGCGATTATAGTAGCAAACATCGATTTTCAAAATCTACTTAATTTTTATAAACTGGCTGGTAAAAGTTATGAACTTTATTCGTATCACCAGAAGATTAAACTAAAAGAAGAAATATAAAACAACAGACATTTAAATAAATAAAAATGAAACAAATAAATTTTAGTCATCCAGGAGGATTTCCTCTCGAGCAAGAAACTTTAGAAAGACTTCAAACCGCCTACAGAACGGAGTTATTAGGAGCTTTGAAAAGTCATTTAGGCATCAATCCCGAAAATGATTATATAGTAGCTCCTGCAACAAGCAAAAAAAAAGGATGGGCAATTATTCGTCAGGAGGGAGAAGGAATTTTATATCCTATTCAAATAGGCACTCCAACTAATTTTTTAAAAACTACCAGAACAGGCACAAATTTAACATACGGAACCGGAAAATCCCAAACCGCGTATTTTGATTATGAAGCACAGTACATCACTCCGGAAGATTACGCAAATCGTCAAGCATCTCCAATCACTGATGCATTGGCTGTACATTATTATGATTTGAAAAATCCTGTTTTTATAGTCATTAAAGATATTAAGACAATTGAAGGGATTCTTGATTCAATTGAGGCAAAAATTAAAGCAATACAAGCAAATATTGGTACAATTGACGCAGAGATTAATTCAATCAAACAATCTTATCTCCCTCTTGACGGCTCAAAGGCCATGAAAGGTGATTTGAATTTAGACATTTATCAATTATCAAAATTAGATATAAAAGAAAGTACTACAGCCAAAGTAAGGGTAACCGATTTTAGATTGGGATCCGCTTTAGGCAGAGCATTGGTAGATGGTAGGAATCAATCTTCTAAAAGTCTTTCTCTAAATTATCAATCCGATTGGGAAAATACAAATATTGGCGGAAAAGTATTTTTAAATAATATTAATACATCTAATACTGGTTCTTTACTAGTAATAGACAATGCAAATCAGGTAACTAAAAGTAATACACTAATCGATTCTTTATTAAATCGTATTACAGCCTTAGAAAACAAACCTACAACAGCTGTACCCATTGGAATGATAGCTATTTGGGGAAAATCAGCTCCATTTCCAAAAGGCTGGGAAGAATATGTACCGTTGAGAGGAAGAATGCCAATAGGTTTGGATATAAATGATCAAGCATTTAATACACTATTAGGAATTGGTGGTAACAAAGAAAAAATATTGCAGAAAGAAAATATTCCTGCACTTGATGTAACGTTACCAACTTCTTCAAATGATAACAGCGGGGGTAATGCTTCATATGTTAATGCTACCGATGTAGATTACGCGTTTGATAAAAAATATTTAGATGTGGTAAATAAAGGTAATGTTATTAAAGCTATAAATATTCTTAATCCCTACAGAGTAGTACATTTCATAGAATATACGGGAAACATTACTGAGCCTGCTGATTCAATAGCACCAACAGGTTTAAAAGTCACAAATATTGGTACTACATCTGTAACTTTAAGCTGGAACGCATCTACCGATAATGTAGGTATTACTAATTATCTTGTTTATAAAGACAATGGTAATACCCCTTTAGCTGAATTAGGAAAAGACGTTCTAACTTATAATGTTTCTGGATTAACTGCTAGTACTGCTTATGATTTTTACGTCATAGCAAAAGATGCGGCTGGAAATTTATCCAAATCTAGTAATATTGTAAACGCAATTACAAAGGCAACAGATGAAATCCCACCAACATCACCAAAAAACATAAGAAGCTTCTTAAAAACCAATGATCAAATAACAATTGAATGGGATCCTTCAACAGATAATGTAGGTATAGCCGAATATCAGGTATGGAGGAAAATCCCTGATGAAGATTATAGATTATCGGCTAGAACTCTTGAAACCAATGCTACTTTCTATGGCGAACCTTATAAAACGTACTATTTTAAAGTAAGAGCTGTAGATGCTGCAGGAAATCTCTCTGATTTTACCAACGAGATTAGTGAAGCTACAATGCCTGTAGCCTGTTTCGATGTAGAATCCTTAGTAACAATGGCATCAGGTGAATCAAAAAAATTAAGGGATATTATAGTTGGAGATAAACTTCAAGGACTTACTTTCCCGAACGAGATCGATGAAGCTGAAGGAGACTATATGTTATGGAGTGGAAAGCTAAATGAAGGCACCAAAGCTGAGGTAACTGTAGTAAACAAAAAAACAAGTATTCAGCCCAATTACTACGAAATTAAAACGGCAGATGCAACGATTAAAGTTACTGGAGAACATCCTCTATTAATTAGTGAAGATCGTGAGAATGTACAATATGTATGTACAAAAAATATAACTCAAAATATGTTTTTGGTTGATAAAACTGGAGAAACAAAACCTATTGAATCGATCCTATTTAAAGAAGAGCCGTTGGAAGTGGCACTATTAGATGTTGAAAATGTAGACAATTATGTTATATCAGGAATTGTTGTTCACAACAGTAAACCTGTGGATCCAATATAAAATTATTTAACAATCTTTTGGGGGCATAGTACCCCAAAAGATTTACAAACTTACTAAGATTCGTAGATTTTGATCATACCAAAAAATCCATTGTATAAAGTCAATACATATAAAAAAGCACGATGATGCATAAATTTTCAGAATATTCAAACGAAATAAAATTATTGCTTTATGGAATTTTTATTTACTTAGAAATGGATGTAGAAATTGTTAAAGTGCTGTTTTACCTCATGGTTATGGATACTTTTTTAGGCATAATCAAAACCATAGTATTAAATAACACATTTAGCTTTAAAAAATTAGCCCTAGGATTTGTTTCCAAATTAGCGGTATTGTTGATTCCAACGGCTTTAGCATTAATGAGTAAAGGACTTAACTACAACTTTAAATGGTTTGTTACTATAGTAATGAACTTACTTATCGTAAGTGATGGTATTTCGATAATCAGCAATATTATTGCTATAAAGACAAAAAAAGAAGTAGAAAATTTCGACGCAATGACCTTGATTTTGAAATCAATACGAAATCGTTTAATACAACTATTTAAAAAAATTTTGTTCACCATCGATCCAAAATATCACATAGAGAAATAAACTTCATCAATACTAAACTATCTACAATAAAAAAAATCCCATAAGACCTCATAAATAGAGAAGTTTCATAATTAAAAAAGCGACATTATTGGCGATCCTTTTGAAGCTTCCATCCCTAAAATTGAGCTCTTTTCAGTCATTCCCCTTATCAAATAATTCATTTAATAAAAGATATAAAAATGGCAACAAATATAAATACAATTTTAAACTGGTTCAAAACAGGTTTCAAACCCACTCAAGCGCAATTTTGGGCTACCTGGGCTTCGTTTTGGCATAAAGACGAACAAATTCCACAGAATAACATTTCTGGTCTTGAGATCGCCTTAAATGACAAAACAGATAAAACGCAATTTGACGATCATTTGAGTAATAAAAAAGCACATGCCAATTTGTTTGATAAAAAAGCAAATAGCATACATACACATGAAATTGTTGATATTAAAGACTTAGAAAAGACTCTAGATGAAAAGGCTTTAATCAAACATAAACATGAGATTGGGGATATTCAAGGTTTAAGAAGTGCTTTAAATGAAAAAGCTTTAATCACGCATACACATGATATTTTGGATATTAAGGAATTAGAAACTACTCTGAATGGAAAAGCCTTGCTCTCACATAAACATGAAATTGTTGATATTCGAGGTTTAGAAAGTACACTAGATGAAAAGGCTTTAATCACGCATACACATCAGACAACTGACATTGAAGGTTTAAAAGACCAATTGAACACTAAACTAACAGCAACTTTAGCAACAGATGCCGAAACACAAATTGATACAAATGCATCTGAAGATAAAAAAGTAATAAGCCGATTAAAACTTTTTAATTGGTGGGAATGGATAAAAAAACAACCATTAACACTAAGTAATAAATTGGCTCTTGCTACTGGAAATACGACAACTCCAGCCTTAATTATCCCAAATGGAGTGTTAACAACAACCCCTCAAAACGGAGCGATAGAAAGAGACTCTGCGGGAAATTTATATCATGTAGCAGGATCTTCAAGATACAGATTACTGGATAATAGAGATTATAATAATTTTTTAATAGCAACTTGGAGATCTACAACCTCACAATCTGCATTTATGAATAGTTCTAAAAATGTGAATTTCACACTTACTAAGGAAGCTCCAATTTCTTCAAATGCACTGGGGAGCACAGAAAGAGGCACGTATTTATTTAAAACAACAGATGAATATCTGATTAAAAACGGAAGCCATGATACTGGAAAAATACCGCCAAAGGAAATACTTTTTGAAGTGTATTTAAAAGGGAATAACTGTACATTTTCAGGAAATCAATATGTAAGATTATATTCTATTTTACGAACAGATATAAATACATATATAAGTAGAAATAGTTATGAAATACCTTTAAGTACAGGGCTAAGCTTAAGTGGCGGTACCTGGTATTCGACCTTAAATTTTTCAGAAAAAAGTTATGATAATTTAGGAAATGTTTCATCTGATGCATATCGATCATATGGTTTAAGATCACTCGATAGTACAAAGAACAATTTGAAATTCTCTGACGCATCACTATCTCTTGAATATCGTGTCTCTCTAATCTTTTCTGATGCGACAAATAGCAATGAACTAAATTCAGGAGCTAAATCATCAAATACGAATGTATCAACGATGTTTTTAAAGCTCTAAACTAAAAAAATTAACCCTAATTTCAAAAATAAAAACATTGAAAACCAATAAACTTCTATTTATTAACATAAATATACTTGTTAAATAAAAAACTCATTAAACTAAATAGAAAAAAATTCAAGATTGATAGAGAATCCTATTTGAAATTTCCTTTACTAGAGTTGACTACATTTTTCATTTATACCCCCTTATCAAATAAATTACTTAATAAAAGACACAAAATATGGCAACAAACATAAATACAATTTTAAATTGGTTCAAAACGGGCTTAAAACCCACTCAAGCACAATTTTGGGCCACCTGGGCTTCGTTTTGGCACAAAGACGAACAAATACCGCAAAGCAGTATAAACAATCTTACAAACGTCTTAAATGCTAAAACGGAAAATGACCAATTTAACGCACATAAAACTGATACCAATGCTCACGCAAATATAATTTTAAAAGCTAGGATAATTCCAGTTGCAGGATTACTGGTTTTTAAAGTCGCACCAAACCATAATGAAGACAAAAAAGAGCAGGGCGACTATTGCATGGGAATTGTTGAAGGTCGTTTTATCAATGGCAATTGGAATGGCGGTGACGATCAGTTGAAATCTTCCTACTATTAACACTAATTAACTAATTATATGAAACTAAAAAAAACAAGTTCTCAGCCGCAGTGTTACAATCACTGATTCCTGTAATTCCAACTTAAAAGCAGTTATCAGTTAAATGAAGGTCCATTTACGATTGAAAAAATTACAACAACATCAAAACCTGAAATAATTTTTAAAGACAATAAATAATTTATGAAAAAATTACTCTTATTTTTAGTCCTGATCATTACAATTAATGTATCGGCACAATCAACAACCTGGTTTAGCAAACCATTAGAATTAGAAACAGTACCAGCGAGTACTTCAAAGTCAGACAGTGTTTTAGTACGTGGAACTGATAAAATTGTTAAATATCTTCCTATATCAAAAATCAAGTCAATTACTAATCTCGACTATTTGGCTACTCCAACTGGAGGTACAGTATTCTCAAGTTCTGGTAATGATGCAAGCGTGCCACTGGCAACTACTGTAAATGCTGGTTTACAATCTCCAGTTGATAAATCTAAAATAAATGGATTGGATGTGGCACTAGCCATTAAAGTCGATAAGGTAGCAGGCAAAGGACTTTCAACCGAAGATTATACAACTGTAGAAAAAAACAAACTTGCTGGGGTTCAAAATGGAGCTACAGCCAATAGTACAGATGCTCAATTACGCGATAGATCAACTCATACTGGTACACAAGCGATATCCACTGTTATTAGCTTACAAGCTGCCCTTGATGCAAAAATCAATCTTTCGATGGTCGGAGCAAACAATGGAGTTGCTCCTTTAGATGCTGGCGGGAAAATTCCTTTTGCCTATCTACCTGCATCACTTATGATTTACAAAGGTATGTGGAATCCAGCAACTAATACTCCTAACTTATCAGATGGTACCGGAGTAGCTGGATGGGTATATAAGGTAAATGTAGGTGGGACTATCAACTTAGGTTCAGGTAACATTACTCTAGTTGCAAGTGATTTCGTTATACATAATGGAACTAAATGGGAAGTATCTAAAGCAACTGATGCTGTTGTAAGTGTGAATGGGCAACAAGGTATTGTTACACTAAATAAAAATGATGTAGGATTAGGAAATGTAGATAATACTGCTGATTTAAGCAAGCCGATATCTACAGCAACGCAAACGGCTTTAAACTTAAAAGCTAATTTAGCTGGTGGGAACACGTTTACGGGCAATAATAGTTTTCATTTAGGCACTGTGTCAGTGGCAGAGCCTACGCTTTCTCACAATCCAACTACTAGAAACTATGTAGATTCTAATTTTCAGTTAAAAATATCAAATCCTATAACTGGAACTGGTACTACTAAATACTTCCCTGTTTTTAACGGTGCAAGCACTGTAATGAGTAGTTCTATGTTTGAAGAATCAAACAGAGTAGCCATAAGTGCAAAGCCTCTACTGGTTACTGCTGGTTATGGAATTGGCTTCCAGCTTGAAGACGGTTTTAAAATTACTAGGGAAATAGGGCACACTGCTTTTTCATACAACAATATTCCAGTAGTTAGACTCCATGATTATGGTTTTAATTTTCCTAATCTAGTAGGAAGCAGTAGGCAAGTAGCAGTAATAGAGCCAAGTGGTAAAATGTCTTCTAGTGCGTTATATGTTTCAGTAAGCACTGGGTTAATAAAGAACAGAATTGTAAAAACAAATTCAGAAACAGATAAAACAATATCTGTATCTCAAATATACGACGACGGTTTAAAAGTAGGGATAGGCACAGATGCACCCAATGCTAGGTTAGACATAAATGACACTAACGGAGGTACTTTTTTCGATGGTAGCAATGCTAATTATAATAGGTGGAAGTCTTACGGCGCTTCTGGAGCAGTAGGGAAACCGTTACTTATATCTGCTCAGTCGTCTGGGACAACTCCAGATATACACATTAAGGATTCTGGGGAGGTATCTATAGGTAGCACGCTAGCTACTGGTAAATTAAACGTTTTCACGGGGCTTAGTGGAAATTCTTTTGATTTAGCCAATCAGCAAAGCGGTGGGTTTTCATTTTCAAATGCGGCTTCGTCAACTTCAGCGCCTACAATGTCCGCTAAAACAGACACAAACGGGGGGTTATTTTTGATTAGCGGAACTCCAAACACTAACAACACCGCTGATATAAATTTTGGAGTGAGAAGAAGTGATAACACTGATTTTACAAACCTTACAAATACGGCTTTTAGATTCAATAGATTCAATACTGTTTTAGTAGATATTTTAAGAAACGGCGATGCTACATTTACAGGGTCTATAAAAGCTAAACCAGCAACACTGCCTACTGAATTAGTCACGTTGGGACAAGTTAGTGGTTATGTACCAGCATCTGGGACTTACACGCCTGTAACTTCTGCCCTAACTAATATAAGTTCTCAAACTATGAATGTTTCGACTTATACAAAGATAGGAAATATAGTAAATGTTAGTGTAGGAATGTTGCTTACACCTACTACTACAAATACTAATACCTCATTAGAAATTTCGCTACCTATAAACCGAATAACATTAACCTCGGCATTTATAGGATCAGGAGCGCTTAAATCTTTTAGTACTCCTAATTCATTAATGCCTGTAACTGTACAAACTTCGGGAACTGATAAAGTATTAATATATTTCGTATCACCTGCAACAGGCTCTTTAAATACTACAGGAGCTATTAACTTTCAATATTCAATTAATTAAACATCATGAGTAAAGATCTAAAAACAGCAATTAAATATTGGTTTTGGCTATTAATCGGAATATCCTTAATATCAATGCAGGTTTATAAGTATTTCACTAATACACTAGTGTACGACTGGACTGAGGCATTTATATTATTTCTAGGTTTAATGTTCATGATTAAGCCTACAGCGATACCCGATTATGTTTTAAAAACCTTTGGTAAAAAACAGCAATATGGGAAATCATTTACTAGACATTAAAGTGTATTTAATGAACAAATTTTTAAACCTTATTCTTGGTACAACAGATGTACCAACTTATTTAGCAGGGCTTTTGTTTGCCTTAATTGGACTGGCTTTTTATTAGACAGGAAATAATTATACTCTCTTTGTTTCATTAAATAATTAAACAAAGAGAGATAATGCCTCCCGATTACGTTATGGTCGATTACGGTTACCCTAGGTATGAAAAGGTGATGTAACACTTTCAGGGTAGTACACTTGAAAGTCCAGAGATTAATATAACTGCACCGCTTGCAATAGGTTTCTTAATGAATAATTTCATTATGAATGGTGAAGCGGTTGGTAATCAATTTACAATGAAGGTATAACGGAAACAGTTTTATCATTTGATTCGCTTGTTTTTGCGACATTATTATTTCCGTTGGAATTAGTGCTTACGTTTTTTATCAATCTAGATAAAAGTCGTTGAAAGTTGTCGTTTAGCCGTTTGAATGCCCAATTTTCTAGCATCATTACCAGTATAAATGCATCAGGTAATGTGATTTTTAAAGACTTGTTTAACCTCCCTTTAAAGAAAAAGGAGGCTATCAATTCGGAAAAAAAAGAAACTATTAACAGCGCATTGAGTAAAAATCAGCATGATTAAATACTCATTTTCAATTGTAAAAGAATTGATTTATACTGAACAAAATAAAGAAGGACAACTATTAAGAAAGCTTCAATTTGTCTATATACTTTTAGTAATACAAACTAAGGTTGTTATTTAAAGTAAGTCACGAACATCTAATTAAAACGGAAGTTATGGTACTAGAAAAACACCACTCATTATGTAACTATTAACACGTATAAAATAAAAATATAACAAAATTTTACTGGTTAAAATAATTAAAATTATGTTCGATAAGAAAGTTTTTATTGAGCTTAATATAGAAATTCAAAATTGACAAAATATTAAATACGATTTTTTGTCAATTTCTATTACTTAAATTCAAGTACACTTCTTGTCTATAAACCTTATCAAATAAATTACTTTTTAAACATACAAAAAATGGCAACAAACATAAATACAATTTTAAATTGGTTCAAAACGGGCTTAAAACCCACTCAAGAACAATTTTGGACCACCTGGGCTTCGTTTTGGCACAAAGACGAACAGATACCTCAATCAAGTATTTCTGGGCTTGAAAACACCTTAAATACTAAAGCAGAAAAATCCCAACTTGAGGCACATATAAACAATAAAAAAGCACATGCAGATTTGTTTGACAACAAAGCAGACATCATACATACACATAGAATTATTGATATTCAAGACCTAGAAAATACTCTAAATGAAAAGGCTTTAATCAAACATAAACATGAGATTACTGATATTCAAAATTTAGAAAGTGCTTTAGATGAAAAAGCTTTACTTTCACATACACATGAGATTACCAATATTCAAAATTTAGAAAGTGCTTTAGATGGAAAAGCTTTAATCACACACACACATGAGATTGTTGATATTGAAGACTTAGAAAAGACTCTAAATGAAAAGGCTTTACTTTCACATACACATGAAATTACTGAAATTGAAGGCTTAAAAGACCAATTGAACACAAAACTAACAGCAACATTAGCAACAGATAGCGAAACACAAATTGATACAAATATATCTGAAGACAACAAAGTAATAAGCCGATTAAAACTTTTTAATTGGTGGAACTGGATTAAATCACTACCCTTAAAGTGGAATAATACGATTACTACATTTAAAGGAAGTGTAACAAATCCACCTTTAATCATTCCAAATGGAACATTAACAACAGTTCCTGTAAATGGAGCTATAGAGCGTGATGAAAATGGGATATTATGGGAAACTCACGAAGATATCAGATCTGAGATAAGCCCTACCAGCAGTTGTAGAAATCTTGTCGGTGCATTTTTTGAGGGTAATAATACGTATAATAGTGACGTAGTATTTCATGGATATGCTCAGTCAGGTGAAACATTGTATATGTGGAAAGGCTATGGATATAGTGGAGATATTTTGAATGGAATCTATCCTTCTAGTTTTAATAGTCTAACACAAATGAAAAATGGGGATATCTTAGAAACTGAAATTATATTAGCCAGCGGTGAAGTAGGGATGGCGGCTGATTATCCTTATAACTTAAGCATTAACGTATATAACAATAATGATATAAAAAACACAACAGTTTATTCTTGGAATTTAGTTGATGTACCTTACTTAACTCTAAAAATTAACCTTTCTAAGGAGAAAAACTCACACAAGTATTTGATTTCAGTTAATGGAGTCATTATAGACTCGCTAACAAATATGGAATATACAGGTAAAGCAGATTGTAGATTGACAATTACACCAAATACAACTTACACACCAGAAATGCCTGAACAATCAGAAGTGTCATATTTTTCTGAAATATCAACTCTTAATAATCTTATTTATATAAGAAGGGTAAAAGCAACTAATTTATTTATTCCTGCATCATTAACTTAAATAAAAACTATGACTATTAAAGAAATAGAAAAGCAACTGACAATAATAAATAATGCACCAATTAATCTAGTTGAAATAATCTTGTCTAAGCACAAACTATCTCCTAATTTGGCAAGAAAACTATTGGTATCTTATTAGCTGTCAAATATCGTCTGCTTTAAAATCTATTAATTTAATAATTAGGAATGTCCATAGCTATGAAAACAACGTTGACAATACAAATACGTTATTTAATGATAATGTAATTGAATTTAATCAATGTTTAAATGATGTTTAAAATAGGTTGTCCGAAAATTACTTTTCAGACAGCCTATAGTTTTATTTAGATGATGTTTAAAATCGGTTAAAAACGTATATTTTACTATAAAATCGTGTTCATTTCAATTTTGCAATTATAAATGAATATTTAGCATCATTACTTAATTCAAACTTGCTTTAAACATTCGCAATTCATCCCAAGTAAATTTTTCTCCATGTTGTTCTTTCAAACCAGTAAGCGATTCTTCTTTGTAGAACTGAAAAGCTTCAGTTAATGCAGTAATTTTATCCGGAGATAAAACATCTTCAACCTTAATCTTTTTCTCTTGAATCAATTTTACAAAATGAGATTCAATTGTTTGAGTAGTCAGTTTACGAATAGTAGCAATTTCCGAAATAGAGTTTTTTTCAAGCCATAATTCATACGTCTCTTCTACAGTCGATTTTTTAACTGTTTTCTCTTTTGTTGTCTTAGCAGAATAGCGCCTAATCGGCTCATCATCATCAATTAAGTCACTATTTTTATTTTTAAAATTTTCTTGAATAGTTGTTGTTTTCTTTGACCTGTAATTTTTAATCTCTGGCGAAGTTAATTTCTCTTTAGATATAGTTTCACCTGCAACAACAGTTTCGATCAATAAACGGGCTTTAAATAGGCGTAAAACAGCTTTAGTCTGCAATTCTTCCAATAAATTTAATTCATCATAAAATGCTTTCATTTTTTTTGCACGCTGAATTTCTTCCATTTTATACAAAAGCTCATCAACCAATTCATCCATAGGTTTCATGAAATAACTGTAGGCTGCCTCTATCCGTTCAGAAACATGTATTAAATCAACCGTTTCATTATTAAAAATCCTGTTTAACTGAACGATGAATTTTTTTGCTGGATCAACAAGTGATTCAATTATCAAAGTTTGCTTTTTAGCCCAACTGGCATGTTTGGCTTTTTGAGAATTTTCAGATTTATCATTATAGCTGTATTGATGATTGCGCCATTCTTGAGCAAGATCAGCCCAATCAAAACTGTTAGCCAAATATTTATGAATAAAATTCTTAGTTTCAAAGTGCAGTGAGTTCTTCAATAATTCTTCCGAAGCTTTATTCAAAGCATAATCCATTACATCTTGATCGTTAGAAATACCATTCATACGCAGCGGAGAAAGTAAAATAAGCCCGTTTAAAGAACGTAAACGCGATAATGCGACATATGCCTGTCCGGGAAGAAAAACTTGCGATACATCGAGCGCAGCTTTGTCAAAAGTCAAACCTTGGCTCTTATGAACCGTAATTGCCCATGCAAGCTTGATCGGATATTGCACAAAAGTTCCCAGAACCTCCTCCTCTATTTCCTGAGTCATTTCGTCAACTTTGTAACGAATATTTTGCCATTCGTATTTTTCAACTTCAATGGTTTTATCTTCTTCTGGAAAATGAACCATGATTTCCTGGCTCGAAAGAGATTTAATTACACCCATTTTACCATTGAAGTAATTTTTATCAAAAGACAAATCATTCTTAACAAACATAACCTGAGCTCCAACTTTGAGTTGAAGATTAGGATCAAGTGGGTATATTTTCTCAGGAAAATCCCCTACGATATCAGGAAAATAATTATTCATTTTTCCTTTTAAATCATTGATTGCCTGATTATTAATTGTATCAGCTTTAGCATTATGCGTAGTAAGCGTTATATAACCTGGGTTGTTTTTTAAATCAAAATCAGGCTGAACATACTGATTCAAACTCTGAATGTCTTGGGGTGTAATCTGGTTGTTTCTCAGATTATTCAATACCGAAATAAACGAATCATCTGTCTGGCGGAAAATTTTAGATAATTCAATATACAATGGCGGGTTTTGTTGAATTACATGCGAATGAAAAAAGAATTTTCCACGGTAATACGTTCTCAAAGTTCTCCATTCTTCATCACGAATTACAGGAGGCAATTGTAATAAATCGCCAATAAATAAAACCTGAACACCGCCAAATGGATAACTATTCTTACGAACGGTTTGCATCATAAAGTCCATTGCATCAAGTAAATCGGCACGCAGCATACTTACTTCATCTATAACTAAAAGCTCCATATTTCTAATAACAGCACGCTTTACATTATTCATTTTAAAATGCCTGCGCAAAGTTGCTTTCGTTTCAAACTTAGTTGTTTCAGAAAATTGTGGAGAGGAATTATCCGGAATAAATCCAGCAAATGGTAACTGAAACATGGAGTGAATTGTCACACCTCCAGCATTTAACGCTGCAATTCCAGTGGGCGCAACAACAACGGTATTTTTGTGGGTAGTTTCAATAATTTCACGCAATAAAGTAGTTTTTCCAGTTCCAGCTTTACCTGTAAGAAAAACGGAACGTTGCGTTTGATTAATGAACTGTAATGTGTAAGCTGCGGCTTCGGAAATATTTTGCATTTGGCTTGTATTTTAGAACTAAAAAGAAACGAAATTCATATCAGAAAATCATTTTACAAAAATAGAAGAACATATTGAGTAAAAAGCCTACTTGTAAATATTTTATAATAAAAAAAGCCTATATCCAGAAAGATATAGGCTTTAAAAATAGTTTGTTTGAATTATTTTTTAACTGCTGCTGAGTCTTTTGCTTTAGCGTCAGTTTTAGTATCTAGTTTTGTACCAGCTTTGTAGTTATCGTTCAAAGCTTTAACAATCTCTTTTGTGATATCAAATTTGTCTTCTGCATATAAAATCGATGCAGCATCTCCAGTACCGTAAATATAAGCGTACCCTTTTTCTTTACCGTAATTCTTGATGAATTTTTTAACTCCTGTAACTAAAGAATCCATTTCTGCACCACTTTCTTGTTGCAATTGTTGAGCTAATGCTTGTTGAGCATATCCCAATTGTTGTTCTCTTTTTTGTAACTCAGCACCTCTTTGTTGCGCCCATGCTTGACCATTGGCTTGTGCTTGGCTTTGAAAATTAGCAGCATCTTGTTTGAAACGAGTAATCTCCGCTTGAAGCTGTCTACCTTTTTCCTCTGCTTGTGCTTTGTATTTAGCTTCTAAATCTTTTGCTTCAGTGTACTCTTTCATTAAAACTGAAGTATCAACGTAAGCTGTTTTTACTTCCTTAACTTCTGCTGGTTTATTACAAGCAACTACTGAAATCGAAAGTGCGATAATTACTAATGCTTTTTTCATTTTGTTAATTTCTATTTTTTTAAAGTATGAATGACAAAAATATAAAAAAATCAATAGCATCGACATAAAGTTTAAAAAATGCTCAATTTTTCTAGCAATCAATTTTTGTTATTAAACTTAGATTATTTATAATTTACTGCTATTAATAATGGATTTACCAGCCTTTATTTAAGCGATTTTCTAAAAAAAGGAATACAAATACATATTTACCATCTAAAAAGCGCTTTAAAACAACTAAAAATGCGTTTTACTTGTTTTTTAAGACATAAATATGAGATGAATATTCTAAAGTTCGTTTTGCTTTCAAATCTGACTCTAATCCGATAAAAAACGCCAATAGATAATTCATTTTCGCAGTTTTTCATTTTTAAGAAAATAGACTCGCATAAAACGCGTCAAATTTCATGACAAGAATTTTTTCTAAATGCTTAGCTGTTTTTAAAAAAAAAGAATCGATTTTAAAAAAAATGAATTGACACATCAAAAGTGGCTAAAAATGTTTGAAAATGCTCAATTTTTCTAGTATCAATTTTTATTATCAAACTCTATTTATTTATAATTTACTGCTATTAATAGTGGATTCACCAGCCTTTATTTAAGCGATTTTCTAAAAAAAGGAATACAAATACATGTTTACCACCTAAAAAGCGCTTTAAAACAACTATAAATGCGTTTTACTTGTTTTTTAAGACATAAATGTGAGATGAATATTCTAAAGTTCGCTTTGCTTTCCAATTTGACTTTAATCCGATAAAAAACGCCGATAGATAATTCATTTTTCCGGTTTTGTATTTTTCCGAAAGTAAGCTCACATAAAATGAATCAAATTTCATTGGAAGAATTTTTTCCAGGCGCATATCTACTTTTTCAAAAAGAGACTGAATTGCTTTTTTTGAGAAATGCCAAAAATGAATTGGCACATCATAAGCTGCCCAAAAAGTTTTATAATGATTTGCATCAAAAGATTTAAAATTTGGAACTGCTACAATTAACGTTCCAGTTGGTTTTAGTAATCGCTTCAATTCTTGAATTTGCAATTCTAAATTTGGAACATGTTCCAAAACATGCCACATCGTAATTACATCAAAAGAGTTATTTTCTAACTCCGAAATTTTTTCAACAAAAGAAATTCCTTTTTTGATTGCAATAGATTTAGCTCTATCGCTCGGTTCTACTCCAACTGTATCCCATCCATTCTCTTTTGCCGTTAATAAAAAATCTCCGGTTCCAGCACCAATATCCAAAATTCTTCCCTTTTGTGGGTTTTCAGAATTAATCAAATTTAATTTATTCTTCAGTGCAATATTTTTTACAATGTGATATGCTTTTTCAAATAATGAACGTTTGTTGTCTGTGTGCGAAATATAATCTTCACTTTCGTAATATTTCCCCAAATCATTTTCATTGGGTTGTGGAGATGTAATTAGCATGTCCAAAGTTTCATCATAATACAATTCAAAAATTTCTTTAGAAACTGAGTGATCTTTTACAGTAAGAAAATGTTTTTTATTTAAAACGTCCATTTTATAATTATTGGTATTTTGGTTTATTTTTATAGTAAACCCTAAAAACGAAATCTTTCATTTTTAGGGTTTTTTATTCATATTATTTTATTTTTCTTTAACGCTTCCAGTTTATTTTGACAGCCGATATTTTTTCATTTTCCATTCTTATTTCTGAACAAACAGTAAAACCGTTTTTTACATAAAACAACAATAGCGATTTATATGGCGTTGCATTATTTTTAATTTCATTCTCATGGTCAATAACCCAACCATTCAAATTATCATTGCTCTTTTTTAATTCTTTAATCAATAACGAGCCTTTACCTCTTCCTTGAATTTGACTATCGATAATTATTGCAAACCAAACTTCATTTTCTCTCAAAAAAGTAAACGCCCATGCTTTAATTTTATTCTCATCATCAATTAAAAAATAATGTTTTTCATTTGACAAACTTTTCAAATACAAATCAAAATCATGAATTGCTTCATGGTTTAAACTCGTGGGATATTCATTGTTCCAAAGTTGCAATAAGGATTCTTTTAGCTCCGACGATAAAACTTCTTCTTTAATAATTTTCATAATCTAAAAAATTAAAAACTTATTATTCTCTGTAAAATCAAGACTTCACAAAGTAGTTTCACGTGGAACAAATAATTTAAGATTACAAAATCAGTATTAATAAAAATCAATAATTCTCAAAACAGTTTTCAATCTAGTTAATTTCAGATGATGATTTTATAATTTCAATAAAAAAAACCAAAACGAACATCCAACGAATATTGATTCTGATTATACAGCACATTCATAAACTAAAACACAATCAGATCAAATCAAATTTTTATAATCAAAATCAGTTAAATAAATATTCTGGAAAACAAATTAGTAAAACAAACTCCACTCCGTCTATTTAAAAAATGAACTAACAAAAAAATTCAAATGAAACAGAATCATTTCTAATTTACAAATAAATTAAAAACTAAAAGTTCTTGTAAAACTAAGGCTTTACAAAATAGTTTCACGTGGAACAATTTTCAAGTTTACAGTCTCAGTAATCACTTTAAAATATATTAGCTAATCATCTACACTATTCAGATGACAACTTATTAATTTAATTTTCACAAATTGAGTTTAATCTAAAAACTGAGACTAAAAACTTGAAGCAAAATTTTATCTTCCCATGTAAATTAGCAACACCGAAATATCACTTGGAGAAACTCCGCTAATTCTTGAAGCTTGAGAAATCGTCACAGGACGAATTTTTGCTAATTTTTGTTTTGCTTCAATCGACATTGATTTTATTTTATTGTAATCGAAATTTTCAGGGATTTTCACTTCTTCTAATCTAGTTAGCTTATCAGCGTTATTTCTTTCTTTCTCGATATAACCAGAATATTTAACTTGAATTTCGGCTTGTTCTAAAATTTCCTGATCCAAATCATTTAGTTCAACATATTCCTTTACCTTCTCAAATTTCATAATATCTTCCAGATCAATTTGAGGGCGAGAAAAAACCTTGAACATTTTATCACCCTGAGAAATCAAAGCTGTTCCCTTAGATTCCAAAATAGGATTTGCTTCAGCAACAGAAACACTTGTTTCTTTAAAGAAGGCAACCATTTTTTCTGATTCTTTTAATTTATGCTCCATTCTACGTAATCGCTTCTCCGAAGCCAAACCAATTTCATATGACATTGGCGTTAATCTGAAATCGGCATTATCTTGACGCAACAAAGTTCTATATTCAGCACGTGACGTAAACATACGATAAGGCTCTTCTGTTCCTTTCGTAATTAAGTCATCAATTAAAACACCAATATACGCTTCATCACGTTTTAAAATTAATGGTGCTTTTTCGTGAACTTTTAAATGCGCATTTATCCCCGCCATTAAACCTTGCGAAGCTGCCTCTTCATATCCAGTCGTTCCGTTTATTTGTCCAGCAAAATATAAACCTTCTACTAATTTAGTTTCAAGTGTATGTTTCAATTGCGTTGGTGGAAAATAATCATATTCGATTGCGTAACCAGGACGGAAAAATTTCACATTCTCAAAACCTACTACAGTGCGCAACGCTTTAAACTGAATATCCTCTGGCAAGGAAGTAGAAAATCCATTTACATAAACCTCACAAGTGTTCCAACCTTCTGGCTCAACAAATAACTGATGACGCTCTTTATCTGCAAAACGATTAATTTTATCTTCAATAGACGGGCAATATCTTGGGCCGATACTTTTTATTCTTCCATTAAACATTGGCGAACGATCAAAACCTGATCTCAAAATATCATGCACATCCAAAGAAGTGTATGTCATATGGCAAGACCTTTGGTGAACCAAAGGCGTAGTAACATCCGAATATGAAAACTTATCCGGTTTAGCATCTCCCTTTTCTTCATTCATTTTAGAATAATCCAAAGAACGTCCATCCACGCGCGGAGGCGTTCCTGTTTTCATTCTTCCAGATTCAAAACCTGCTTGAACTAAATCTTCGGTGATTCCGTATGCAGCACTTTCTCCTGCTCTACCTCCTCCGAATTGTTTATCACCAATATGAATCAAACCATTCAAGAAAGTTCCGTTTGTCAGAACAACCGACTTGGAGCGAATTTCGATTCCAAGCGAAGTTCGAACACCTTTTATCTTTCCATTCTCAATAATCAGACCTTTCACCATTTCTTGGTAAAAGTCAAGATTAGGAGTTCCTTCAAGCATCATTCTCCATTCTTCTGCAAAACGCATTCTGTCGCTCTGAACCCTTGGCGACCACATTGCAGGTCCTTTTGATTTGTTCAACATTTTAAATTGAATCGCTGTGCGGTCAGAAACAATTCCTGAATACCCACCTAGCGCATCAATCTCACGCACAATTTGCCCTTTTGCAATTCCTCCCATTGCTGGGTTGCATGACATCTGTGCTATGTTTTGCAAGCTCATTGTTACAAGCAAAGTTTTAGATCCAAGATTCGCGGCCGCTGCCGCGGCCTCTGAGCCAGCATGTCCTGCGCCAACTACAATAACGTCGTATTCTTCTAAAAACATTTTATTTTATTATTCTCCAGAAACAGTTTAAGGCACTTTCCAGAATTAACTTTATTAATTTGTTCCACGTGGAACTCTCTAAAAAACTATAAATAAAATGTTCCACGTGAAACACTTTATTTTTTTTTTGCAGTAAAATTAAACCATGTTCCACGTGGAACATGTGTAAAAAAGAAGTTATTGAATTATAGTTCCACGTGGAACATTGCAATTTTTTCTTCCTCTTTTGAACGCATTAATACTGCTTCAGTTTCAGACTTATCTTTATATCCGCAGTAATGTAAGATACCGTGAGCTAACACACGCTTCAATTCATTATCAAAAGGAACATTAAAATCTAGAGCGTTATCACGAACCCTCTCAACAGAAACAAAAATATCTCCGTTTAATTCGTTACCTACAGTATAATCAAAACTGATAATATCAGTAAGTGTATCATGATTAAGATACTCTACATTTATTTTATGAAGATATTCATCATCACAAAAAATGTAACTTATCTCCCCTTCTTTTTTATTCTCTGATAGAATGACAGCAGATAGCCATCCTTCAAACGCTTCTTCATTCTCTAAAACGAAGTCTGTTTCGTAATTAAAATTGATCATTTAGTATTAAAATATTCTTGAACCTTTTGATTAAAATTCGATCGCAAAGGTAATGATTGTCTGTTTAAAATCTCTATGCTATTTAAATAATCTGATAATGACGCAGGCAACGCATTAGATTGATTATTAAATTCTTTCCTATTTGTTTCTGATTGTCGCTTGTTCTCTTGGCCTTGTTCTTGAACAGCTGTATCTAACTTTAATAATTCTTGCTGAATATTCAATATACGTTGCAAGTTTTCATTCTTAAAACCTTTATTCAAAAGTTGTTTTTCTAACTGTTTCATTTGTTCCAATGTCTTTTGCCCATTTGACCCGAGTCCTTGTTTTTCTAATTCCTTTTGTAATGCTTCTCTAAGACGGACTTGCTCTTTGTAAATTTCCATTATTTCTTGAGCATTACCTTCTCCATCATCACCATTCTCACCAGAGTTTCCTTTACCACCAGACTTATCATCCTTTCCATTTTTACCATTTTTTCCTTGTCCTTGCCCCTGCCCTTTTTCCATTCCTTCTTTCATTTTCTTACCAAGTCCCTCTTGTTTTTTTATTATATCTGGCAATTGCATGCCTTCTCCTTGACCAGGTTTGGGTTGTCCTGAACTAGGACTAGCCATAGACATTTGCATATTACTCAATAAATCACTTAGGAAATCAGCCAATTTATTAGCTGATGAAACAGCATATTGTTGGTGAGAAACACCTTTACGGATCTGAACATCCGTTAAAGTTTCAAGCGCTTTATCCATATTGTATTGAACGTTTCCTATTTCTTTTGTAACATCTTCAGCTATTTTTGGGTTACGCAAAGACAAAGCAAACAAACTATCATCAATATGCTTGAACTGTAATTTTAAGTTTTGCTGAATCTTAATATTCTTGTTGAATACAGACGAACCTAACTTAAGTGATTTAAACTGTAACATAACGGCTTCCTCAGATAGTGAAAAAGCTAAAAGATTATCTAAAATCTGACGCAACATTTTAACATCTTCTTCCAATTGTTCTTGCTCAGAAGACTGCATTCCTTCCTTCATTTTCTGAGCCATCTCTTTCATTTTCTTTGCAGCATTTTTCTGTTTAGGCTTAGCTCCTGCACTGTTGTTATTCTTTAACTCTTCTGAAGCTTTCTTTAAATCATTATCAATATCTTTTTCTTTATTAGTATCAGCTGGTATTTCTATTGGAGCTTTTAAAGACTTATTCTCCTCCTTTAAATCTTTTAAATCTTCCTGAAGTTTATCAAATGCTTTATTAATTTCATCTTGCTTCTCTGAAGTGTTTTCTTTTTCTTTATTAGAAAGCTGATCTTGTTTATCTGCTAACTTATCCAATTTATCTTTTAACTGTTCAGCTTTTTTAGTTACATAATATCTCTTTGTAAGCTCAACTAATTGCTCTAAATTCTTAGATTGGTTTTTAGAAATTTGTTTAAATTTATCTATCTTATCAAACAATTCATCACTCTTGATTTTATCATTTAGGTCTTTAAGTTCATCTAATAGCTTTTGATTTTTCTCTAAATCCTTATCCGCATTATCTAAACGCTTTTGTAAATCTTCAATAGTTTGATCTTTCTTTTCAGTCTTGAATTTATCAAGATTCTGATTCATCTTCTCAGCAAATTCTTTCATCATTTGGTCTTGCTGTTTCTGACGCTTGATAAAATCATTTACTTTTTGTTGGTCTTTAAACTCTAAATTATTCTTTTCCTTACCTACTTTTTGAAGTTTTTCTAATTCAGAAATTTGCTTATCCTGACTTTTTAAAGATTTAGAAAGGGCATTAATATTACTATTTTGCTGTTCTAAATCTAGCTCGTGTAACTCATCATTAGTTGCAACACGGTCTGAGAAAACGGAAGACTTTGCACTCTTGAAATTATGAGGAGCATCGTTATCAAAAACTTCAAAATAATATTCATAAGATACACCTTGCACAACAGGAAGATTACTAGGAAATGAAAAAACAAATTGATCAAAGACATTGTTCTTAACAGCAATTGTTCCACGTTTGGCAGTGTTAGGTTTGTTGCGCTCATAATACACTATTTGCAATTTTGACAAACCATAATCATCGGATAATTGCCCTAACATATAATCCTTTCCTAGCTTTAAACTATCAGGAGCAACGCTTACATTGATAGTAGGATACTGATCTTTGATTACTGAGAGCTGATAATTGAGTTTTTCGTAGTTTTTAATCTTATTATTAGATGTAAGGATTTGATATTCTGTATTTTGAGCAATATTTTTAGATAAAATAAAGCTATTATCTCCTTTTACAAAGGGAATTAATGTGCTCCCTTCTTTCCAATCCACATTTTGAGTAGATTTAGTATTCATTTTCCAAGTTACACGAGTTCCTTCAGGTAAAATCGCATTACCAGTGCCACTTATAGTTTCACTTTTTTTATTTAAATAAGATGGATAATTTAATTGCATTTCGAAGTTTGCAATAGAAGGAACTGTAATAACTTTCAGTTCATAAGATGGAGAAGTTACCTGATTAGCCTCTACATAAAACTCAACGTTACTATTCGGCTTTTCGATTTTAAATTCAAATACTCCAGGTTTAGTTGATTCCATAAAATAACTTTCGTTTTCAATATGAATCATAACATTCTCAGGAATAACATTCCCTTCAGATTGTACTTGAAGGATGAAATCTTTATTCTGTTCAGTTTGTAAATTTGAATTTAGAACTACAAATTTAAAAGGAGCAGGTGGTAAAAAAGCAGCATTAAAGTGCACTACCCTATTTAAACTTTGAGAAAGGATACCACTATTTCCAGAAATATAAAAAACTAAAAAGAATAAAATTGGTATTAAAGCTAAGGGTAAATATTTCTTGTTAGCACTAAAATTAATTGCATTGCTAAACGGAATCAATTGTAATGAATTTGCTTTTTGTTCAATAGAAGCCAACATTAATTCTGATTTTTCAATCTCATTAGTAGTAGATGATAGTTGTAAAAAATTAGTTAATTTATCATTTACTTCTGTGAAATGATTTCCAATGATTCTTGAAGCTTCCTTATAATCTATCCCTTTTTGAATCTTAAATAATTTAAAAAGTGGAAACATAATAAAACGAAACAACAGAAACACTTCTACACATACAAAAGCACAAAACAAAAGAGTTCTTCCTAATGGCTTTAACCAAAGAAAATATTCAATGAAAATGGTAAATAAAAAATATAATAAACCAAATCCAGTAAAAAGAAGTAAACCTCTAATCAACTCATTGGTGTAATATTTTTTTATAAAATCTTCAAGCTTTTGATATATAAATGGAACTGTTTTCAAAATAGTATTCTGTTTTGCTTATAACCTATAAAAGTAATAATTTTAATTAGATAATGATCTATTAGATAATTAGTCAATTGAACTGCAAACAACACATTATCACATTAAAACTCATATTCAAATTCTCTAATTAGAATCGTATCTTTGCATCAAAATTTAAACAAATGTCAAAGCAAGTTCGTGTGCGTTTTGCACCAAGTCCGACTGGACCATTACATATTGGTGGTGTTCGTACTGCCCTATTTAATTATTTATTTGCAAAAAAACATAACGGTGTTTTTTATCTTAGAATTGAAGATACAGATCAAACCCGTTTTGTTCCTGGAGCCGAAGCTTATATTATGGAAGCTTTAGAATGGTTAGGAATTGCTCCAGATGAAACTGTTGGAAAAAATGAAAAATTTGGTCCATACAGACAAAGTGATCGTAAACATTTATACCAACAATATGCTGATCAATTGATCAATTCAGGTTGGGCGTATTATGCATTTGATACTCCGGAATCATTAGATGCTCTAAGAAAACAACACGAAGCAGAAGGAAAAACTTTTATATACAATCATCATAACCGTGAAAAGCTGGATACTTCTCTAGTAATTTCTGCTGATGAAACTGCTAAGAGAATTACTAATGGCGAACATTATGTAATCCGTTTTAAAACTCCGGTTAACGAAACATTGCATTTACAAGATATTATTCGTGGCGAAGTTAAGTTTGAAACTAATCTTTTAGATGATAAAGTTTTATTTAAAAGTGACGGAATGCCTACTTACCATTTAGCAAATATTGTAGATGATCATTTGATGGAAACATCTCATGTAATTCGTGGTGAAGAGTGGTTACCATCTATGCCTTTACATGTTTTACTATACAGAGCTTTTGGTTGGGATGCACCAGAATTTGCGCACTTGCCATTAATTCTAAAACCAATTGGTAACGGAAAATTATCTAAAAGAGATGGTGATAAACTAGGTTTCCCAGTATTTCCATTAGAATGGAAAACGGAAGAAGGTGTTTCATCTGGATACAGAGAGAAAGGATTTTTCCCAGAAGCTGTTATTAACTTTCTAGCTTTATTAGGCTGGAACGATGGAACTGACAAAGAAATCTTTTCATTAAATGAATTAGTAGAAGCATTTGATCTGAACAGAGTACACAAATCAGGAGCAAAATTTGATCCAGAGAAAAACAAATGGTTTAATCACCAACATTTGATTAAACAAAATAATGAAGATTTAGCTAAGGACTTCTCTCCTATTCTTGAAGAAAAAGGGTTCTCGACTCCGCTAGAACTGACAACAAAAATAGTTTCTCTGATAAAAGAACGTGCTCATTTTGTTTCAGAATTTTGGGAATTAAGTGATTTCTTTTTTCAAGCTCCTACATCATATGATGAAAAAGCAAGTAAAAACTGGAAGGAAGAAACTCCTGCATTAATGCAAGAACTTACATCTGTTCTAGAAAATATTGAAGATTTTACTTCTGTAAATATTGAAACTATAGTAAAAGATTGGATGACTAAAAATGAAATTGGAATGGGTAAAGTTATGCAACCTTTCCGTTTGAGTTTGGTTGGAGCTTTAAAAGGTCCTCACCTATTTGACATTGTTGAAATCATAGGAAAAGAAGAAACAATCTCAAGAATACAAAAAGCAATAGTAGCTTTGTAAACAAATAAATACTATAATTAATAAAAGCGTTAAGAATACCAATAGAGGCTATTCTTAACGCTTTTTTATTTTAATGAAAACATAACGTATTAAAATGGAAGAAATTTCGTAATTTGACCGTTAATATTTAAACTAAATTTATCAGTTATGAACATTCCAATTATTATTCTTTTAATCTTCGGATTATTTATTTTCTTATCGTCATTCTTTACAGTAAAGCAACAAACATCTGTAATTATAGAACGTTTCGGAAAATTTCTAAGTGTAAGAACATCAGGTTTACAATTAAAAATACCTATGATTGATAGAATTGCTGGGCGAGTAAATCTTAAAATCCAACAGCTAGATGTAATCATTGAAACAAAAACTAAAGACAACGTTTTTGTAAAACTTAAAGTTTCAGTTCAATTTATGGTTATTAAAGAAACTGTGTATGATGCATTTTATAAATTAGAATATCCACACGATCAAATTACCTCTTATGTATTTGATGTTGTTCGTGCCGAAGTTCCTAAATTGAAATTAGATGATGTTTTTGAAAGAAAAGATGATATCGCAATTGCAGTAAAAAGAGAATTAAATGAAGCAATGACTACTTATGGATATACAATTATCAATACATTAGTAACTGATATTGATCCAGACATCCAGGTTAAAAATGCAATGAATAGAATTAATGCTGCTGATAGAGAAAAAACTGTAGCAGAATTTGAAGCAGAAGCATCTAGAATTAGAATTGTTGCTAAGGCAAAAGCGGAAGCTGAAAGTAAGAGATTACAAGGTCAAGGTATAGCAGATCAAAGAAGAGAAATTGCGAGAGGTCTTGTAGAAAGTGTTGATGTTTTAAATAAAGTGGGGATTAATTCACAAGAAGCTTCTGCTTTAATTGTAGTTACTCAACATTATGATACATTACAAGCTATTGGTGCTGATGCAAATTCTAACTTAATCTTGTTACCAAATTCACCACAAGCAGGAAGCGACATGCTAAATAATATGGTAGCTTCTTTTAGTGCATCGAACCAAGTTGGCGAAATGATGAAGAGAACGAATAAAAAAGTAAAACCAAAGACAGAAGTAAAACCAGATTATGAAGCACCTGAAGCTCCAGAAACAGAAGAATAATTTATATGTAAAATTTAAAAAGAGGCTTAATGGCCTCTTTTTTTGTTTATAAACCATCCTATTAAATAAGGAATCGCCGCTTGTATTATTTTTATATATGAATTAGAAAGTATTGTTTTGTATGAACCTAAAAATCCGTTTACTATATTTTGAGGTTCTAAAGATTCTTTAGTTTTTTGAACACTTAAAACTAACTTCTGATAATTAATTTGCTTCTCAATTTTTAGAATTTCCAATTCTCTTTCAATTTCAGCATATGATGAGTATTTTTTAGTTTCCATAATTTAGTCGTTAAAAAAGATTTCTGAAAATTTCTCTAAAATTGGTCCTTCTACCATTTTATCTTTTATGAAGAAAATGAGTATCGTTGCTAGTAAATAGATCCCTCCTACTATCAGAAATCCAAAAGTGTAACTGCCTAAAGCAGCACTAATAGCAAAAGCAGCCGCAACAGATCCGAACAACATAACCATACTAAAACACAGTAAAATCAAAATAAATTTAAAAATTACTGTTGTAGATTTCATTGCAACTTTAAAACCCCACAATTTATAATAAGCAAGGTGACTATCAACATAGGCTTTTGCCTGATCTTGAATATTTTCGGTATGTTCTTTAAACTCTTCAAAAGCCATAAATAACTATTTTAGTTGATTTGATAAAAAATACAAAGTACACAATGAAACCAATCTATTGCAATTCTTAAAATTAATTAAATTTTTTGAAACAATAACAATTAAAGTCCAATGTGTACTTCGCTAATGCCTAAAAAAAGGCTATTTATTTCTGAAGTTTAGCATTTTGAGTTTTCAAATCTGCTAATTTAGTTTCAAGAAAAGAAATTACTTCTTCTGTTTTGTGACTCATATTCGAAAGCAAATTCTCATATGTACCATCTAAATCTTCTTTAGCATTTAAAAACTTATCACGTAAACCTTCTGTTGATGTTTCTAATTTGTGCTTCAAATTATGTTTTGCATCATCAATTCCATGTTTAATACGTCCTCTTGTTTTTGAACCTTTATCTGGTGCAAACAAAATTCCAATTCCTGCTCCAATTGCTGCTCCAGTAAGAAGTGCTAATATTGTGTTTCCTGTGTTGTTTGACATAACTATAAATTTTAAAAGTTGATACTAAAGATAATCAATTTTATATAGATAAAATTCTTATAAATAAATGTTTAATATAATTTTAATATACATAAGCAATTGCTTGATACTTACCATCTGGTTTTTCGACTATTGCTACAAATGGATATCCATTATCTGCAGACTTAGTTTTAATACGTCTTTCAGTATGTTCCTTTAAAGCCAAAGGAGATTCCCCTTTTGTTTTTGTAGACAATCCTGAAAAAGTTTCAACTTCTTTGAGTCCGATAGTTTGACTAGGTTTTAAAACTTTTACCAAACTATAATCCTTCTTGTCTATTACTAGAATTTTAGGAGAAATAGATTCTGATTTAGAACTTGCTTTTTCTTTAAGAGAAGAAACTGCATATTTACTAATTGCAAATTGTTCCTGACTACCATTCAATGAATAGTAAATAAGATCATTATCTTGTTTTATATAATTGACATCTATTTTTTCTCCGTTATGTTTGAGAATTTCATGAGTTTGAGAGAAAGCAAAACTCGTAAATAATAATCCTAATATTAAAAATTTGATTTTCATAATTTCTGATTTTAAGTTCAACTTAATAAAGTAAACCTCGATAAGCAGATTTTGAAACGAAATAAACAATTTTGAAAATAATCAAAAAATCAATTTCGTTGATTTTGATATTTATGAAATAAAATCAAAAAACACTTTGTAAAAAAAAGTATTATCAAAACTAAACCATAAACAAAATACAAACGATAAATTAATTTTAATAATTCCATCTAAAACTATTCAAAAACTAAAATTTACATAAAATCAAATTTTAAGATTTAAGAAATAATTCTATAATCATAGCCCATTCCATTTTTATCTTAAAATGAATAAATCCACTTTATAAAAATTTGCTTAATTGGCTTTTCATAAAAATAATACATTTATTAGCATTTGTATGTTAAAAACGCGTTAAACCATCTTAAATTTGATTAAAAACTAAAATAAAGAACGCTAATCAATCCTTTTTATAAAACCAATATTAGAGTTATCTATTTTTATAAAACGTCTTAAAAACAATGTATAGAAGCTGTTTTTAATATATAAAAACTATAACAAAATATAAAACCATAATATATATAAATAATATTAAAAACTATAAATAATTATATTTTGTATAATTAAAATTGATACTTAGTTTTTATCCTATTTTTAAAATAAAATTTTCATACTGGACAAATTTCTATTATTTCAGGAAACGAGATAATCTTAAGATTTCATTTTGAAAAATATAAAAGAAAATATAGACAGAGCAAAAAATTGAATTGAAAATCAGTAAAATCTATCAAAATGGGAAAAATACTGTATTTATAAACATTTCAATGTCAATTAGGACAAAATCAAGCTTAAATTAAGTCTAAAACTAAAATAAAGAGCGCTAATCAATCATTTTTACAAAACCAATAATAGAGTCGTTATAATTATAAAAACGCCTTAAAAACAATATATAAAAGCTGTTTTTAATCTAAAAAAACTATATAAATTACAAAAATAATAATTAATATTAATAATAGATAAAACTATAAATAATACATAGTTTACATAAATAAAACTGATTACTGGTTTTCATTCCATTTTAACAAAACGTTTTCTCTCTTACTAGAAATTTTTTTTTGAGGAATTAAAATGATTTTAAAATCAAAAAATGTAAAACTGTCGCTAAGTAAAAAATTTGAATTGAAATCTGATAAAAGCACCAGAATTGTAAAGATTTTGTACTTATAAACATTTCGATGTTAACAACGACAAAATCATCTTAAAATTTAGTCTAAAATTAAAATAAAGAACGCTAATTAATTATTTTTATAAAAACGATAATTACATTGACTGATTATTAAAAACGTCTTAAAATCAATTTATGGAGGTTTATTTTAATATAATAAAACTATCAATTTTTACATTTTAATAGAAATTATAAATAATAAAAAAAGCGCTTATAAAAAGCGCTTTTTGATAACTAAAACTGATATTATTTTTTTAACATTTCTTCCAAAATTTCTTTTTCTCTATCAGAAGCATTTTTTGGAGGGTTTGAATTTAATTTTTGAATTTCTTCTTCAAACTGATTTCTAAAATTTTCTGTTTCCAAATCTCTTAAATTCAAAAGTGCTTTCGAACGAACATAAGTCGATTCACTTCTTAGTGACATGGTATATAATTTTTTTATTTCTTCTTCTTCAAAATCAGATGATTTTAAATTTGAATATTTCAGAATGAATTGAGCAAATAATAACGAACTCTTATTATTGTTAATATTCTTCTTTAATGAATTTTGTAATAATGAAAAACTTGAAATAGCAGCTATACTCTCCCCTATTGCATTTTCAATTACCAAACGTTCAGCTTTAGTTTCAACTTTAAAATATTTATTGATGTCTTTTAAAGAATTATTAATGCTATTTTCTTCCTTTTTACCTTTTTCTTCCCAAGCATCTTTTAATCCTACTGTCTTATTAAATACTAGTTTAGAAGCAGTTGAATCTTTATCAACAGTAAAATACCCTAAACGTTGAAATTGAAATTTATCTTCATTTTGAGCTGTAGCTAAACTTGGTTCAACAAATCCAGTAACAATTTCTAGCGAATTTGGATTTACAAAATCTAAGAAATTTTTATCTTTATAACTGTCTGGAGCTTCATCTATAAATAAACGATCATACAAACGAACTTCAGCTTCTATAGCATGTGCAATCGAAACCCAATGTAAGGTTCCTGATACTTTACGTTGGCTAGCTTCACTTCCACTTCCACTTAAAGAATCTGTATCATAAGTAACATGAATTTCAGTAATATTACCTGCTGAATCTTTTATAACACTTTCTCCTTTAATGATATAAGCATTTTTAAGACGCACTTCTTTTCCTAATGTTAAACGGAAAAACTTAGCTGGAGCTTCTTCTAAAAAGTCTTCTCTTTCTATATATAACTCTCTCGAAAATGGGACTTTTCTAAATCCTGCAGTATCATCTTCCTGGTTATTTTCTGCATCAAGTAACTCTTCTTTTCCTTCTGGATAATTAGTAATTACCAATTTTACCGGATCTAAAACAGCCATTACACGTGGTGCTATTTTGTTCAAATCTTCACGAATACAAAACTCTAAAACCGATACACTTATTAAATTATCTCGTTTTGCAATTCCTGTTGAATTAGCAAAATTACGTAATGAAGCTGCAGTATATCCTCTTCTTCGTAATCCGGAAATAGTTGACATTCTTGGATCATCCCAACCATTAACATGTTGTTCTTTAACTAATTGTTGTAATTTTCTTTTACTTACAACTGTATGCGAAAGATTACGTCTTGCAAATTCTCTTTGCTTAGGACGCAACTTATTATCATCTATAATTTGATCTAAAAACCAATCGTATAATTCACGGTGAGGCAAAAATTCAAGCGTACAAAATGAATGTGAAATACTTTCTAAATAATCACTTTGTCCATGTGCCCAATCGTACATTGGGTAAATTTTCCAGGCATCTCCAGTTCTATGATGATGCTTGTGTAAAATTCTATACATGATAGGATCACGCATCAACATATTAGTAGATTTCATATCTATTTTTGCACGTAAAATATGAGTTCCAGCCTCAAATTCTCCGTTTCTCATTCTTTCAAATAAGTCTAAATTTTCTTCTACAGAACGATTTCTAAATGGACTATCTGTACCTGTTGTTGATGGAGTTCCTTTTTGAATAGCCATTTCTTCAGAAGACTGACTATCAACATATGCTTTATCTTTTTTAATTAATAAAACTGCCCAATCATATAATTGCTGAAAATAATCAGATGCATAACGTTCCTCTGACCAAGTATATCCTAGCCATTCTACGTCTTTTTTAATTGCATCGACAAACTCTTGTTCTTCCTTTTCTGGATTGGTATCATCAAAACGTAAATTTACAGGTGACTGATAATCAATTCCTAATCCAAAATTTAAAGCAATAGAACTTGCATGACCAATATGTAAATAACCATTTGGTTCTGGTGGAAAACGAAAATGAAGCTTATCTTTTGATAAACCTGATTTTAAATCTTCTTCTATGATTTGTTCAATAAAATTGAGTGATTTTTCTTCTGATGCCATTATTTATAGTAATTTTAGCAAAGATAAAAAAGTTTATAGTTTTCGGTTTACAGTTTACAGTTTTCTTTGGAAACTTCTCAGTAAATCTGAAACTTAGAGCAAGAAATTAAATTAAAAAATGGGAATTATTAAACTAAAAAATATCCGTACTTTTTCTTACCACGGATGTTTAATTGAAGAAGGAAAAATTGGATCTGATTATGAAGTGAATTTAGAAATTCATGCCAATTTAAGAAAATCTGCCGAGTCTGATCATCTTGCTGACACGGTTGATTATGTACATTTAAACAAAATTGTAGCCGAAGAAATGACCATTAGATCTAAATTATTGGAACATGTTGCCAAAAGAATCATTACAAGGGTTCTTGATGAGATTCCAATGATCACAAAAACAATTGTTGAAGTTTCAAAGATTAACCCTCCTATTGGTGGTGATGTTGAGTCGGTTACAATTAGAATGAAAGAAACTAGAAAGAAATAATTAGAATGAAATTTTATTTCTTTTAAAAAATTTAAAAAATAGTTGGCTTTAAGTTTTTAAAATTTAAAGATTATGGTTACTTTTGCCATCCGTTCAAGTAATGGCGTCGTGGCCGAGCGGCTAGGCTGGGCTCTGCAAAAGCTCCTACTCCGGTTCGAATCCGGACGATGCCTCAAGAAGAGATACAGAAATGTATCTCTTTTTTTTATGCTTAATTTTTCCTCAATATTTTCAAAATCAGCGGAGTCGAAGTCTTATTAAACAGTGTTATTACCTTTGTCAAAATTTTAAGCTTTGACTGTAAGAAGCTTTAATAAAAACTTAAGTTTAAAGTTAGTCTGCGCACTTTTGTCATTTCGAGGAACGAGAAATCTTCGCAAGAAGCTAACTCACAGTTTTTCTCTTAAATTTTCGAGCTACTCGTGGAGATTTCTCGTTCCTCGAAATGACAAGATTGAGGATTATTTTGCGTAAAACTTAAGTTCCTCCCTACCCTTGGTTTAGAACTTTTACAAAGAATTTTTAAATTTTTAAACATAAAAAAACCTCTCGTAATGAGAGGTTTAAAACTATATTTTGCAGTTATTAACAACTACTTTTCTATCTTTTCAAAAGCATGTTTTACCATTTCTTTTTCTTTTGGAAACCATCCTTGAACTATTAAAACAAATCCAAAAATCATTAAAACTATACTAATTCCTTTTTTAATTTTAAGAATATTAGATGGTGTCATTTTAGATTTTAATTGCTTTGCTAAAACAATTTTTATACAGTCAATAATCAAATAAGTTAATACAACTGTTACAAAAAATGTCATCATTCTTGATGTTTGCATTTCTAATTTTGGTCCAATAGAAATAATTATTGCAACCCAAAAACCAAGTACTCCGATATTAATAACATTTAGGAAAAAGCCTTTTGCAAAAAGACTTCCATAGTTTCTTTTGATGATATCACGGTCTATTTCTTCATCGTTTATTTTAGCTTCTTTCTTGAGTTGTATAAACGAAATAATACCGTAAGCCAACATGATTATACCTCCAAAAATAAAAAGGGCGGGTTTATCTTGTAAACTTTTAATTAATCTATAACTTCCTAAATAAGCAATCGCTATAAAGAAAATATCTCCTAGAATTACTCCTAGATCAAAAACTAATGCGGCTCTAAAACCTTTGGTAATACTAGTTTCTAGTAATATAAAAAATACCGGGCCTACCATAAAGCTTAAAAATACTCCCCATGGAATCCCTGCTATAATATCATTTATCATTAAAATACAATTTCGTTTTATTCTTTTTCTTCAATCCTACCGCCAAGAACAGTTTTTTGGTTAATTTGTTTTGGTTTACCATAGATGTAAATATAGCCACCAGCATTCACTTTTGCATCAACTAAGGTAGTAGCATAGATTTCGGCATTTCCTCCCGCAGAAACGCTTATTGTCGTTTGTGAGGTATGTAATCCCTTAGCTCGTAAAATTCCTCCTGAACCTAAATTAGCAACTTGATTGCTTGCTTCTCCAGATACTTTGATTGTTCCTCCAGAAACTGCTCTTACTTTAGCATTATCAACATCCAAAATTACATTGATTTCTCCTCCTTCTTTAGAATTTAAATCGATAGTTGTTTGTTTGAATGTTTCTTTACTTGAAACTATACTTCCTTCGCTTACATCAATGCTTTCAATACGTTTGTAATATAACTGTATTGATATATCATCTCCAGATAAAAGTTTTGGAAATGGCATTCTTAATTTCAATTCTCCATTTTTATTAACAACTTCAACTTCACTCTCTCTGCTTCCTTTTATAACTATCTTATTTTCTGAAGAATGAATTAATGTAATACTCAATTTATCGAATACTTTAACTTTATCAAAATCTCCTAAGTTTTTAGTTACCTGACCAAATGATACTTGTACAAATAAAATTGCAACTCCTATTAATAACTTTTTCATGTTTTTCTTTTTTAAATTTTTACTTCTTACTCTGCTCTTCTTAAAAAATGAAAATCTAATTGTTTTTTAACTAAATCGGCATTTTTTACTTTAACGTAAATCTCATCGCCTAATTGTAATATCTTATCAGAAGTAGCACCTACAAGTGCATATTGTTTTTCATCGAAAGTATAATAATCATCTTTTATCTCTCTGATTCTTACCATTCCTTCACATTTATTTGATACTATTTCTACATAAATTCCCCACTCAGTAACTCCTGAAATAACTCCCAAGAACTCTTCATCTTTATGATCCTGCATGTATTTAACCTGCATGTATTTAATACTATCACGTTCTGCATTTGTTGCTAAACCTTCCATGTTTGAACAATGTAAACACTTGGTTTCATATGTTTCTTCATCTACAGATTTTCCTCCATCTAGATAATATTGCAATAATCTATGTACCATAACATCTGGATAACGACGAATTGGCGATGTAAAATGGCTATAATAATCAAAAGCCAAACCATAATGTCCGATATTATCTGTCGAATATTTGGCTTTACTCATACTTCTTATTGCAAGAGTATCAATTAAATTTTGCTCTTTTTTACCATTAACTTCTTCCATTAAAGCATTTAATGATTTTGATATATCTCCTTTATTTCGGAAATCTATCTTGTAACCAAACTTAGCAATTACCGATTGCATTGCAATTAATTTGTCTTCATTTGGTTCATCGTGAATTCTATAAACAAATGTTTTCTTTTGTTTACCAATATATTCAGCAACTTTTCTGTTGGCCAAAAGCATGAATTCTTCGATTAAATGATTGGCATCTTTTGATACTTTAAAATAAACTCCTTCAGGTTCTCCTTCAGCATTCAAATCAAATTTAACTTCAACTTTATCAAAAGAAATAGCCCCATTAGCCATTCTTTTCTTTCTCAAAATCTTAGCTAATTCATCAAGTTTTAAAGTAGCATTTGTAATTTCATCTGAAACAACATATGAACTTCCTGTAATAGAAGTTTCTGCTGGAATTGTATTGTCTTTTGTTTCAATGATATATTGTGCTTCTTCATAAGCAAATCGCTGATCCGAATATATTACTGTTCTACCAAACCATTGGTTAATAACTTGTGCATTCTCTGATACTTCAAAAACTGCTGAAAAAGTATATTTCTCTTCATTAGGACGCAATGAACATGCAAAGTTAGATAACACTTCTGGAAGCATTGGTACTACCCTATCGACTAAATATACCGAAGTTGCACGTTGATATGCTTCATCATCCAAAATTGTTCCCTCTTCTAGATAATACGAAACATCAGCAATGTGAATTCCTATTTCGTAATTTCCATTTTCTAACTTCTTGAATGATAATGCATCATCAAAATCTTTTGCATCTTTTGGATCTATTGTAAACGTAAGCGTATCTCGCATATCGCGACGCTTAGCTATTTCACTTTCTTGTATAGAAGTATCTATCTTTTGTGCATAAACCTCTACTTCTACTGGAAAATCTGATGGTAAACCATATTCAGCTAAAATAGCATGAATTTCGGTATCGTGTTCTCCTGGTTTACCTAAAACTTTTACTACTGAACCAAATGGACTATCTGCACGTTTTGGCCAATCTTCTATCGTAACTAAAACTACATCACCGTTTTGAGCCTCTCCTATTTTATCCTTTGGAATAAAAATATCAGTGTACATTTTAGGATTTGCAGTAGAAACAAAAGCAAAGTTATTCTGAATGTCAATAACTCCAACAAAGTCAGTTTTATTTCTTTCTATTACTTCAATTACCTCTCCTTCAGGACGTTTCCCTTTTCTTCTGTTATAAACGTAAACTTTTACTTTATCTTTATCTAGTGCACGATTTAAATTATTTGTGGGAATAAAAACATCTTCGGTAAAATCTGGACAAATAAAGTAAGCTGTTTTACGACTTGTCATATCAATCGTACCTTCGTAATAATCCTGACTAACAGCTTTAATTAAATATTTTCCTGGTTCTGATTCAACAATCTTATTTTGAGAAGCCAGAATTTTTAAATCTTTTATAATTTGGTTACGACTTTTAGTATCGTCTAGTTCGAGCTTCGCTCCTATTTGTTTGTAATTAAATGGTTTATTAGCATGTTGCGATAAAATTTTTATAATCTTACTAGAGAAATCTTTCTCATTCTTTATCGGTTTTCTAATTTTCTTACTCATATATCTTTTCTTATAAGGTTTAAAATTACAAAGAAGATATCAGATAATGCTTTTTAGGTTCCATTTTATTAAAAATATAACTTTCAAACACTGCTACCTATTGATTTTCAGAGGTATTTTCCAATCTGTATATTTAAATTAATTGCATCTACTAATTTTTCGTAATGTTCATTTCGTATCTTTACAGAAAGACCTTTATGCAAAGCTTTAAAACCATTGCTATATTCAATTATCTGCACGAAACAGTCGTTCTAAAGCACTTACTAGAACAAGAAGACATTCCATACTATCTAGAGAACGAAATGACCTTATCGGTGGCTCCTTTCTATTCTGCAGCTTTGGGCGGAATCAAACTCAACGTTCATCCAGAGGATTTCGAAAGAGTTCAGGAAATTCTTGACAATCTCAATAGTCCACTTTCAATCGTTTAAATCTAAAATTTCAATTTTTTTTCTTTTTCAATTTTCAAAGTTGTCAACATATATTATATATTAAAAAAAGAAAAATTTAAATTTAATTAATTTTTGGTTGTTATTATAGTGTGTTAATATGTCATATAAATTTATTTTTAAAAGCATTGAAATGAAGTTTCTCTTAGTTATATAGAGTTATCAACATACTTATATTTTGTTAAAGGATTAGTTTCTAAGAGTTTTTAGATTTTAATTAACATTGGTTAACAACCTAAAATGAATTCATTTTGTAGATAACTTCATATGTTGATTTTTGTTGAAAATGCACTTTTTGATATTGATAACTTTTCCAAAAAATCTCCAAACTTTATTAGGTTATTAAGTTCCAATTTTGGATTAGGTTTTTTTATGACACAACCAAAAAAAACTTCTAATTTTCTTTCTGTAGTTATTAACAAAAGTTGTTAATTTAAAGTTAACTGAATATCAAGCAATTGCGTTTTGCTATTAACATTATAAAAAATTAACAAAAAAGATGTTTATCTTTCATTGATTACTAGGTACTTATGGAGTTATTAATAATGTTAATAAGTGTTAATATTTTGATACTAAATGAGTTATATTTTTAAGTTTTTATACTACGAATTTCACCAATATCTATGAGTTATAAAAACTATGTTTTTAAAAGTTATTAAGTAAAAAATAAATGAAAATTATAGAAATTGATAGCAGTCATTTATTAATTGGCTAAATTTGCAGGACACAACTTAATATAACTTAATAATGAAAATTTCAATAGGAAACGATCACGCAGGGCCAGAATATAAAAAAGCAATTGTTGCTATGCTTAAAGCAAAAGGACATGAAGTAACTAACTATGGTACAGATTCTGAGGATTCTGTAGATTATCCAGATTTTGGTCATCCAGTTGCTACAGATATCACTGAAGGTAAGGCTGATTTTGGAATTGTTATTTGCGGAAGCGGAAATGGAATTGCAATGACTGTTAATAAACATCCGAAAGTGAGAGCTGGTTTATGTTGGACTAAAGAAATTGCGGTTTTAACACGTTTGCACAATGATGCTAACATTATTAGTATTCCAGCGCGTTTTACATCGATTCCACAAGCTGTAGAAATGGTTGAAGCATTTTTAAATACTGAATTTGAAGGTGGAAGACACCAAAATAGAGTAAATAAGATTGCTTGTCAGTAAATAAGTCAAAAAAATGGGTGCTTCGCACCTATAAAATAGTAAGCCGGGTGAATTTTTTCAATTCATCCGGCTTTTTTAAAATTTAATTAGTTGATAAATAAGTATTTGTAGAGTTGTTAACAACATAAAAACAACTCATTTATTAATCAATTCTATAGCAAAACAACGCTTTTTAGATTGTAATTACCAAGGGCAGTTCTACTATTTTTTTATAATGACAATGTTAATGATAAATATAGCAGAATTAATATAAGCAAATATTTAAAAATGTTAGATTTAATTATTTGATAAATAAGTGTTTATATAGTTATTAACAACATAAAAACAACTCATTTATTAATTGACTCTATAGGCAAAACAACGCTTTTTAGATTGTAATTACCAAGGGCAGTTCTACTATTTTTTATAATGACAATGTTAATGATAAATATAACAGAATTAATATAAGCAAATATTTAAAAATGTTATATTTAATTGTTTGATAAATAAGTATTTGCATAGTTATTAACAACATAAAAACAAACCCATTTATTATTTGATTGTATAGGCAAAACAACGCTTTTTAGATAGTAATTATCAAGGACAGTTCTACTATTTTTTATAATGACAATGTTAATGATAAATATAACAGAATTAATATAAGCAAATATTTAAAAATGTTATATTTAATTGTTTGATAAATAAGTATTTGCAGAGTTGTTAACAACATAAAAACAAACTCATTTATTATTTGATTCTATAAGCAAAACAATGCTTTTTAGATAGTAATTACCAAGGACAGTTCTATTATCTTGTTATAAAAGAGTATTTAGTTGTTTTATGTCTTTATAATAACAATGTTAACAATGAATATACCAGAAACAATATAAGCAAATATTTAAAAATGTTAGATTTAATTATATGATAAATAAGTATTTATGGAGTTATTAACAACATAAAAACAAACTCATTTATTATTTGATTGTATAGGTAAAACAGCGTTTTTTAGATTGTAATTATCAAGGGAAGTGCTACTATTTTTTTAAATGAGAATCTTAATGATAAATATACCAGCAATAGTATAATCAAATCTTTTAATGTTAGATTTAATTATTTGATAAATAAGTATTTGTGTAGTTATTAACAATATAAAAACAGCACTATTTATTGGCACTTACTATAAACCAAGCAAGAGTTTCAGTATCATTGTAATAAATAAACATAAGGACAGCAATTGCTATCTGAAGGAAAATAATTCCTGTATATTTTATAATAAAAGAAGGTTTACTCGTTTTATGTTTAAACAATAGCATTGCTAGTAACAATCCTAATGAACCACCAAGAGCAGTTATTGCAAACAATGTATTTTCGGAGATTCTACGTTTATGTTTGATTGCCAAATATTTATCATATCCAGCTAAAATAAAGGCAATACTATTTACGATAAAAAAATACGGTAATAAAACTTTCATTGGCTTAAAATTAAGAACAAAGATATTATTTTAGCAGAATTATTGATTAATTTGCTATTTCATTTTAATAAGTAAATTATATCAATTTATAATTAAGAAATTATTTCATTAAAAGCATGACTAATATTCAATTCATTGCAAAGTCTGTTCAAACAGCAGCAATAAACATTCAAAACACGGTTAAATTACTTGAGGAAGATTGCACTATTCCGTTTATTTCTAGATATCGAAAAGATACCACTGGAAATCTTGACGAAGTTGTAATTGAGCAAATTGCAAAACTTCAGAAAGATTATGAAGTTATTGTAAAACGTAAAGAAGCAGTTTTAAAATCGATAGAAGAACAAAAGTTACTTACTCCTGAATTAAAGCAAAAAATTGAACAAAGTTTTGATTTACAAGAGATAGAAGATTTTTATCTTCCGTTTAAAAAGAAAAAGAAAACAAAAGCCGATGTAGCGCGTGAAAATGGACTTGAGCCGTTGGCTAAGATTATCATGTCGCAAGGCAATGACGATGTTGATTTTATTTCGACACGATATATTAATGATAATGTTATTAATGAAGAAGCCGCTTTACAAGGTGCTCGTGATATCATTGCGGAATGGATCAACGAAAATATATATGTTCGTAAGCAATTACGAAGATTATACCAACGTAAATCGACAATTGCAACTAAGGTTGTAAAAACAAAAAAAGATGATGAGAATGCGCAAAAGTTCAATCAGTATTTCGATTGGTCAGAGCCATTAACAAAAGCGCCATCACACCGATTATTAGCAATGCTTCGTGCTGAAAACGAAGGATTTGTAAAAATGAAAGTAGAGGTTGATATTGATGAAGCGTATGATGTTATTGATGAACTGGTTATAAAAGGACAAAATAATACAACACCACATATACAATTAGCAATTGAAGATAGTTATAAACGGTTGTTGAATCCTGCTATAGGAAATGAAACCTTGCAAGAAGCCAAAGCTAAAGCTGATGCTAATTCTATTCAGGTTTTTGCTAATAATTTAGGACAGTTATTATTGGCCCCACCATTGGGTGAAAAACGTATTCTAGCCATTGATCCTGGATTTAGAAGTGGTTGTAAAGTGGTTTGTCTGGACGAAAAAGGAGATTTGTTATACAATGAAACCATTTATCCGCATGCACCACAACATGAAGATGCTATGGCGATGAAAAAAATCCGCTCTATGGTAAATTCTTATAAAATAGATGCAATTTCTATTGGAAACGGAACGGCATCTAGAGAAACGGAGTTTTTTATTAAAAAAATTGCATTTGACAAACCAGTTCAGGTTTTTATAGTTTCTGAGGCAGGAGCTTCGGTATATTCAGCATCTAAAATCGCTCGTGATGAGTTTCCTAATTATGATGTTACTGTGCGAGGATCAGTTTCTATAGGAAGACGACTTTCGGATCCGTTGGCCGAATTGGTAAAAATCGATCCAAAAGCTATTGGAGTAGGACAATACCAACATGATGTAGATCAGTCAAAATTAAAAGAAGAGCTGGATAATACCGTAATTCGTTGCGTAAACTCGGTAGGTATTAATATTAATACAGCGAGTAAACATTTATTGAGTTATGTTAGTGGAATAGGAGAGAAGCTTGCCGAAAACATAGTACAATATCGCTCAGAAAATGGCCCCTTTGAAGATCGTAAACAATTAAAAAAAGTGCCTCGTTTAGGTGATAAGGCATATCAGCAAGGAGCTGCTTTTATTAGAATTACTAATGCTAAAAATCCGTTGGATAATTCGGCAGTACATCCTGAAGCATATGGAATTGTTGAAAAAATGGCGAAAGATTTAAAACTAACGGTTAATGATCTTATTGCCAATAAAGAACGCACAGCTTTAATTAAACCAGAGAATTATATTACGCCAGAAATTGGTTTATTGACTTTAAAGGATATTATCAAAGAATTAGAAAAACCAGGTTTAGATCCGAGAAAATCGGCTAAGGTTTTTGAATTTGATCCGAATGTAAAAAGCATAAAAGATGTAAAAACCGGTATGATTTTACCAGGAATTGTTAATAACATCACCAACTTTGGTTGTTTTGTTGACATCGGTGTTAAAGAAAGCGGTTTGGTTCATATTTCCCAGCTTAAAGCAGGTTTTGTAAGCGACGTAAACGAAGTGGTAAAATTGCATCAACATGTTGATGTAAAAGTAACTGAGGTTGACGAAGAGAGAAAACGTATTCAGTTGACGATGATATTATAAAACAAGAAATTCCAAATCCCAATAATATTTTACTGGGATTTGGAATTTATAAGACCTATAATTTATTAAATAAATTAAGCCGGTTTATCTTCTTCTTTTTCTTTCTTATCAGCTGGCTGATCATTGTCTTTAGCAGCGTTTTTGAATTCTTTAATTCCACTACCTAAACCTTTCATTAATTCTGGAATTTTTTTACCTCCAAAAAGTAATAAAACAACTGCTAATATAACAAGGATTTCTGTAACACCTAATCTTCCCATGATTCAATAGTTAATTGCCGGAGCAAATTTGTATATAATAAAGGCAAAGGTATACAGAATTAGTTAATTTGAATTAGTTTTACTATAAAATATTTTTTTCTAGTCACGTTAAATATTTTATAAAATGCTATTTTAAAGCCTATCGTATTCTGTTTTGACCGTTTTATCAATACTATTAATTATTATATTTGTCAATTAAAGTACCACAATGACAGAAAAAAGATTAAAACGAATTAAATTCAGAAACAGATTATTTGTCAAAAACAGATTAGTTATTTTGAATGAGGATACATTTGAAGAGATTTTTTCTTTTAAGTTAAATCTTATGAATGTTTTTGTAGTTGCAACTTTAGGTGCTATTTTTTTGATATTAATTACCACATTTATAATCGCTTTTACACCATTACGAGAATTTATTCCGGGATATTCATCGACTGAATTAAAAAGAAATGCAACAGAATTGGCTTTAAAATCTGACTCATTAACAGTTGCATTAAAGAAAAATGAAGCGTATATTAAATCTATCCAAAAAGTGCTGACAGGTCAATTAGAATATGCTAAATTTAATAAAGATTCTATCTTGTCAAGTGTTGATCTAAAAGAGGAAGATGTGAATTTAGCTCCTTCTAAAGAAGAATTAAAATTGCGTGAAGAAGTGGCAAACGAAGAAAAAAAAGAAAACACTAGTTCTGTAAAAAAGGATAAAAGTGATAAAAAACAAAAATAAAGAATGTCTATAAAATCAGTCGCTGCAAAATTATTTGCCAGCAAAATTTATAATAATACGCAGACTTGGGCTAAGAAACCTATTGAAACTCAACAGAAAGTTTTTAAGAGTTTAATAAAAGCTGCAAAAGATACTGAGTTTGGAAAAGACCACCATTTTGATAAAATAAAGACGTTTGAAGATTTTAAAAAGCAAGTACCTGTAAGAGATTATGAAGATTTAAGATTGTATATAGATAAAGTGCAATTAGGTCAGAAAGATATTCTTTGGAAAGGGAAACCACTTTATTTTGCTAAAACATCTGGAACCACTTCGGGAGCAAAATATATTCCGCTTACCAAAGAATCAATGCCTTATCATATTGAAGCTTCTCGAAATGCTATTTTACATTACATACATGAAACTGGAAAAACAGACTTTGTAGATGGAAAAATGATTTTTTTACAAGGTAGTCCAGAATTGATTGAGAAAAATGGAATAAAACTAGGACGATTATCTGGAATTGCAGCTCATTTTGTTCCAAAATATCTTCAAAAGAACCGTATGCCATCTTGGGAAACCAATTGTATTGAGGATTGGGAAACTAAGATTAATGCAATTGTTGATGAAACAATAGATCAGGATATGACTATTATTTCGGGTATTCCATCTTGGGTACAAATGTATTTTGAACGTCTAGAAGAAAGAAGTGGTAAGAAAGTAGGGGATTTATTCAAAAATTTTAATCTCTTTATTTACGGTGGAGTTAATTACGAACCCTATCGCGCAAAGTTTGAAAACCTGATAGGAAGAAAAGTAGATAGTATTGAGTTGTTTCCTGCTTCTGAAGGTTTCTTTGCTTATCAGGATTCTCAAAAATCAAAAGGAATGCTCTTATTATTGAATTCTGGGATCTTTTATGAGTTTATAAAAGCAGAGGAGTTCTTTAGCGAGAACCCAAAACGATTAACAATTGGAGAAGTAGAGTTAGGTGTAAATTATGTTTTGATTATATCAACAAATGCTGGGCTTTGGGGTTATAATATTGGAGATACGGTACAATTCACCTCTTTATATCCGCATCGTGTAATTGTTTCTGGAAGGATTAAGCATTATATATCGGCATTTGGAGAGCATGTTATTGCTAATGAGGTCGAAAATGCAATGAAAACTGCTATGGAAAATACCAATGTTAGAATTAATGAGTTTACTGTTGCGCCACAAATTAATCCAACAGAAGGATTACCATATCATGAATGGCTTGTAGAATTTGAAAATGAACCAGAAAATATAGTAACTTTCGCAGAAGCAATAGATGATGCCATGCGTAAACAAAACATTTATTACGACGATTTGATTACAGGAAACATTTTGCAAAAAGTAGTAATAACTAGAGTTGCCAAAAATGGTTTTCAAGATTATATGAAATCACAAGGAAAATTAGGAGGACAAAATAAGATCCCGCGACTGTCTAATAATAGAGATATTGCAGACGTATTAAAAAAACAATAAAACTTAAAAGTTTAAAAAATATATTTAGAATGAAAGAATCAAAAAACATTTCGAGATCAAGAGCACAGGAATCATCAGCTGCAATTGAAAAAATGTACATTACAATGCGCCATTTGTTTAACAGAGGTTTTTACAAACCAATGGGAATTTCGGGCGATACATTACGTGAAGCATTATTAGCTTTGCGACCAGAAATTTATGGAAATATTGCCGAAGAAAAAGTAGAGCTTAATGGGCTTTTGTATGTTATAGAACGACTTCCGATAGGAATTGAGGAATGCCGTTATATTAATCTAACTTCTGACGAAGGATACTCGAAGTCCCATTTTCAAGCAATTGTTCCTCCAAAAAGAAGAAGAAATTGTTATAGAATTGATGAGGAACAAATGAACGTAGAAATTACTCGTGGACGTTCAGATATCTATGATATTTTGACCCACTTGACTTTTATTTTCATTGAATCTCATAAAATTAGAAATAGAGTTTTATTAGATGATGGAGGCGAAGTTTCACGTGATTGGTTAAAATTGGAGTTAGCAGTAATGCAAACAAAAAAGTTACCACTTATAGAAAAAGAAAAGGCAATATCGCATGTTGCAAATATCTTAGGAAGAACATTTGAAGAAGTTCTAAATATCTATGACGCTTTTGGTTCTGAAGCTGAGCCAGATCGTTTTTTACATATTATCTATTGGTTAGGTAAACTAGCGATTGAAGAAGTTGTTGAAAATAATAAACGTACAATTACATTTAGTCCTATTTTACGAGAGCGTTTAGGACACCATATTCACGGAGAAATATGGGCAACGAATATCAAGGAGGTTTTAAAAGCAAATTCGCTTTTAGATCGTCCTATACACGTAATAAGTGCTAATATGCATAGTGTGATGAATTCAATTTTTGCAACGCCTTTATTAAAAACTAAATTCAAAGACAAATCGGATTTCTTTATTTATGAAGAACTAAGTAAATCGGGAGCAACAATACGTAAAGACGTTGAAGCGCTTGCATTGAAAAATGGAATGATTTCTTTACCTGATGCTTCAGGTACTAATATTGACGTACAAATTTTTGATACTGCTAAGATTGATTGGGCTAAAACGGCATTTCCTAAAGCTGATTTAGACGAAAAGAAACCAGTAATCATTGTTATGGATTATGCGTTTGGAGAGCAAGCTTATGAAACCATTGATGAGTTATTAAAACCATTTAAAAAAGAAACACTTCTTAATGTAAAATCGGTTTCGATTATGGGTAAAGCAGGGATTCTAGAAGGAGGAAAAGGAGATATCATGATTCCGACAGCGCATATAAATGAAGGAACGGCTGATAACTATTATTTCGAAAATGAATTAACAGGAGCAATGTTTGAAGGAAATGATATTGCCGTTTTTGAGGGTGCAATGGTTACCGTATTAGGAACTTCGTTGCAGAACCGTGATCTTTTAAAATTCTTCCATGAATCTACTTGGGGTGTTATTGGTCTTGAAATGGAAGGGTCGTATTATCAAAAAGCGATTCAATCGGCTTCAAAAATCAGAAAAAGTGTTCCGCACGATATAAAGGTTAGATATGCTTATTATGCATCAGATAATCCATTAGAAACAGGAAGTACATTGGCTTCAGGCGGATTAGGAACAACAGGGGTAAAGCCAACTTATTTAATTACAATTAAAATTCTTGAACAGATTTTTAACGTAAAATAATAGCATTAGTATTCAAGGGCACATAAGTGTCCTTGATAAAATAAAAATAGATTTGCGATTAATTTTATCGCAAATATTTAGATCACAATATTTTAAAGAATGTAATTAATAAATTGAATTACATTTGGCACATACAAAAAATACAATGAAGAGAATTCTTATTACAGGAGCTGCAGGATTTTTAGGTTCACATCTTTGCGACCGTTTTATAAAAGAAGGTTATTATGTTATCGGAATGGATAATTTAATTACTGGTGATTTAAAAAACATCGAGCATTTGTTTAAACTTGAAAGTTTCGAATTTTATCATCATGATATCACAAAATTTGTGCATGTTCCTGGAGATTTAGATTATATACTACATTTTGCTTCACCAGCTAGTCCGATTGATTATTTAAAAATTCCAATCCAAACATTAAAAGTTGGTTCATTGGGTACTCATAATTTATTAGGTTTAGCACGAGTAAAGCAAGCAAGAATTTTGATAGCTTCAACATCCGAAGTTTATGGAGATCCTTTGGTACATCCACAAACAGAAGAATATTATGGAAATGTAAATACAATAGGGCCACGTGGAGTTTATGATGAAGCAAAACGTTTTCAAGAATCTATCACAATGGCATATCATACTTTTCATGGTGTAGAAACCAGAATAGTGCGTATTTTTAATACCTATGGGCCAAGAATGCGACTTAATGATGGTCGCGTAATTCCGGCTTTTATTGGTCAGGCACTTCGTGGAGAAGATTTAACTATTTTTGGAGATGGTATGCAAACACGCTCATTTTGTTATGTAGATGATCAGGTAGAAGGTATTTTCCGATTGTTACATTCTGATTATGTTTATCCAGTTAATATTGGAAATCCAGATGAAATTACTATAAAAGATTTCGCAGAAGAAATTATAAAACTTACGGGAACAAATCAAAAAGTAGTTTATCACCCATTACCGATTAATGATCCATTACAACGACAGCCAGATACTACAAAGGCAAAGGAATTGCTTGGTTGGGAAGCAAAAGTTAATCGTGCAGAGGGTATGAAAATTACATATGATTATTTTAAGTCCCTTTCTAAAGAAGAGCTATCGAAAGAAGAGCATAAAGATTTTTCAAATTACATAAGGTAGATGCGTACAAAAACAGGAAGATATTCAGGTTATATTAGGCCTTTTTCATATTTGATAGATTTAATTATCATTAATCTATTTGCGGTTTATATAATTGATTTTCCTGTTCACAAAATTGTATTTCCTTTAGCTTTAAGCTTTGCTTGGGTTTCTATTGCTGTACATTTAGGTTTTTATGAAGTATATCGATATACTAAAGTAATTGCAATTTTAAACTGTGCACTTAAGCAATATGTTTTGTTTAGTTTAGTAGTTTTTGCATTAGCTTTTTTTTATTCGAAAAGAATAAGTTTACCTTCAGTAATTGTGTTTATTAGTTCATCCTTTTTGGTGATATTGACCATTAAATTTTCTATTTATTTTTTCCTAAAAAAATTCAGGGTACTATATGGAGGTAATTTCAGACGAGTAGTATTAATTGGGAATAGCAAGAGCGTTGCTCCATTGCAAAATTTTTTTACTGATAATTTAGATTATGGATATAAGCTGATGCATATATTTGATATTGGGAGTGAGAAAAAATGCCAAATTAATCAAATGAAAGATTTTGTTTTATTAAATAGAATAGATGAAATGTATTGTTCTATGATTGATTTATCGCAACAACAAATGAGAGATCTTATTTATTTTGCAGATAATAATTTGAAGACATTAAAGTTTATTCCAGACGATAAACAAATATTTTTCAGAAATTTTATGTTCGAATATTATGATTATATACCTGTTCTTAAGTTAAGGAATATCCGGCTAGATGATAATTTTAATAAAGTAGTTAAGCGTATTTTTGATATAGTTTTTTCTACTATAATTATACTTGGAATACTTTCGTGGTTAATACCAATTATAGGAATTTTAATAAAATCAGAAACAAAAGGCCCCATTTTTTTTAAGCAAAAAAGGAATGGATTGAATAATAAAGAGTTTTATTGTTATAAGTTTCGATCGATGAAATTAAATGATGGAGCACATATAAATTTGGCTTCTAAAAACGATGAGAGAATAACAAAAATAGGTAAGTTTATTCGTAAGACGAGTATTGATGAGCTGCCACAATTTTTCAACGTTTTAATGGGAAATATGTCAGTAGTAGGACCAAGACCTCATATGTTAAGCGTAACGGAGGTTTATGCGCTTAAAATCAATAAATTTATGGTAAGGCATTTTGTCAAGCCAGGTATTACAGGATTAGCTCAAACGAGCGGGTTTCGTGGCGAAGTTGAATCGGATAAGGATATTATTAATCGAGTTAAATATGATATTTTTTATATGGAAAATTGGTCTATTTTATTGGATATAAAAATAATTTTTGATACGATTCGTAATACGCTAAAAGGCGATGATAAAGCATATTAATGGATTTAGTTTCTATTATAATTCCAACGTATAATTGCGAAAAATTTATTCATCAAACGGTGCAATCTGTACAAAACCAGAGTTATCCTAACTGGGAAATTATTTTGGTAGACGATGCCTCGACAGATAATACAGTAACAATAATAAATGAATTTGCTCAAGTCGATAATCGAATAAAGATTATAGAATTAGAAAAAAATTCAGGAAATGGTTTTGCTAGAAATGTAGCTTTGGATAAAGCAAATGGGAGGTATATAGCATTTCTTGATGCTGACGATCTATGGTTTCCCTTAAAATTAGAAAAACAAATAAAGTTCTTAAAAGATAAGAATCTGCCTTTTACGTTTAGTTTTTACGAGTGGATTGATGAAGAAGGGAATGTTTTAAACAAAAAGATAGAAGCTCCACTAAAATTGACTTATCAGGAATTGTTTTTTTGTAACTATATAGGCAATTTAACTGCAATCTACGATGTTGATTTTTTTGGAAAAATTACTACCGAAGCGACTCAAAAAAGACAAGATTGGCGCTTGTGGCTTACGATTTTAAAGCAAATTAAAGAAGCAAAACCTGTTCCTGAATCTTTGGCTTATTATAGGATAAGAAAAGATTCAATTTCATCTTCAAAGTTTAAATTGATAAAGCATAATTTTGGCGTTTACAGGCGATTTCATGGATTTAATTTTATGGTTTCATGCATTTATACGACTCGATTTTTGTTCACACAATTGATTATTAAGCCAAGATATATAAAGAAAGTTTAGTATTCTTTAAGGTCGAAAATTGCGACCTTAAAGAATTATTTCTTATATCCAATTTTTACTCTTTCGCTTTCGTCTTCTTTTTTCTCAGTGAGTTCATCTAAATAAGAAAAGACCAATTCAATATTTTTATCATGATTCTCTAATTTCTTTTTGAATCTGCAGAATATCAACTTTAATTTCGGTTGTGTCCAGAAGCATTTGTCTTACTTTCGTGAAAATACGCATGATTTGGATATTAGTTTGAATTGCTTTATCACTTTTTAGGACACTTGATAGCATCAAAACACCATGTTCTGTGAAAGCAAAAGGTAAATATTTTAAGTTAAATCCTCTGCCATTCTTCAAGGTCGCAAATTGCGACCTTGAAGAATTATACTCAACTTCAGTTAGTTGAAACATAAAATCTTCGGGAAATCTAGAGATATTTCTTTTTACTTGTTCGTTTAATCGTTTTGTTTCTATTCCATAAAGGATTGCTAAATCACTATCCAACATTACTTTTTGGTTACGGATAAAATATATTTTGTTTGAAATAGTTTCTTCAGAAAGCAGAGATTGATCGTCCATGAGTTTTAATTAAAAAACAAATGTAAGATTTTATTTATATTAAGGATAAGAATTAAACTGTTTTAGTTTGCCTCGATTGGTTCTTTCTAAAACTGTTTTTCGGGTAAAAGTAAAGTTTAAATTAGGCTCTAAATAATGAACAATTGCAGTTTTAATTTCATCAATTTGGTTAGTATTTAATTCTTTTTCAGATACATATTCAATTTCAAAAGTATCGATTTGAGTTTGTTTGATGATAAACTCTTTTATATTTCCATCGTCTTCGATAATACTTTTGGTAACATAATAAAAGGTTAAGCCAGGTGATTTTTTCCCACTAGGTAATAACGCAATATCATTGGTTCTGCCAATAAGTTTTTTAAGGATTGGTTTTTGTGATGTACTTTTTTTATCCAGAATCCCCATGTCGCCAATATCATATCTAATAAATGGATGCGCTTTGTTAAACAAAGAAGTAATTACAATCTTGCCTTCAGTTCCATTGGGAACAGGTTGATTATTTTCATCTAGAATCTCGACAAAAAGAGTTTCTGTATTTATTTGCCATTCTCCTTCAGGGTTTTCAAAAGCAATTAAATCAAGTTCGGAGGCTCCATATTCATTAACAACAGGAATCCCCAATTGCTTCTTCAAAAGAATTTTATCAGATTCAAAAAGCATTTCTGAAGTAACAAAACAAGTTTTTAATGTTGGACAGATATCTTTTAAGACGATATTTTTCTTTTCTAAAAACTTAGCAAACAAAACAATCGAACTTGTGTAACCGTTGAGGTAATCGAATTTTTTTGTTTGAAATTTTTGTAAAAACCGTTCCAAAACAATATCTGATAAATTAAAAATTGGAAAGCGATAGCGGTTACTAAAAAAATCTTTTAAACGTTCTTTTCTGTTTCCAATAAAATCCATTGGAATTCCATAAAAACGCGCCTGATACGAAGTATTAAAATTTATTCCGTGCCAACCAAAACGCATACTATTTGAAGCCCAGGTTAAGGCATGACAATATTTATCTTTGGCAAAAACAAAAGGAGTTCCGCTTGATCCAGAGGTTTTGTTGAGGTAAACGTTTTTTATAGAATAACCTTTAGATAGCCTATCAGAAAGAGGTTTTTGTAAATTCTGTTTGTTCAAAACAGGTAAATCATTCCAGTTTTTGGTATTTATAGAACCAACCAATGATTTGTAAAACGGATTGTTTTGCAAATGATAAACAACGATCTCCTCTTTTTTATGCTGAATAAATAGAGCATGTTCTTCTTCAGAAAATTGAATAATGGCTTCCAATTCAGCTTTTGCTTCCTTAATTGGAAATCCATTTATAAGAAGAGAAAGATCAAAAAGTCGAAGCATTTGGAGCATAAATTTTATCAAAAATAAGACTTACCAACAACTAAAAATCAAGAACCAACAACTTTTTAAAAATTAATTCTGTTTTAAGGTTAAAAGCAATTATTTTTGCACCACAACTAAATACAACTATACAATGACAATTTTACTATTGGGTTCAGGAGGAAGAGAGCATGCATTTGCATGGAAAATGATTCAAAGTCCGCTTTGCGATAAACTTTTTGTGGCACCAGGAAATGCTGGAACAGCAGGTATTGCTCACAATGTAAACATTAGTCCAACCGATTTTGAAGCAATAAAAACCTTAGTGCTTCAGGAAAACATAGGTATGGTTGTTGTTGGACCCGAAGATCCATTGGTAAAAGGAATTTACGATTACTTTAAAAATGACGAAAGTTTAAAACATATTCCGGTTATCGGGCCATCAAAATTAGGTGCACAACTTGAAGGAAGTAAAGAGTTTGCTAAAGAATTTTTGATGAAACATAAAATTCCAACAGCGGCTTACGATAGTTTTACTGCAGCAACTGTAGAAAAAGGATGTGAGTTTCTAGCAACATTGCAACCTCCATATGTTTTAAAAGCAGATGGTTTGGCAGCAGGAAAAGGAGTTTTGATTATTCAAGATTTAGAAGAAGCTAAAACGGAATTAAGAAACATGCTTGTTCATGAAAAATTTGGTGCAGCGAGTTCAAAAGTTGTTATCGAAGAATTCTTAGATGGTATCGAGCTAAGTTGTTTTGTATTAACGGATGGTAAAAGCTATAAAATACTTCCTACTGCAAAAGATTACAAACGTATTGGAGAAGGTGATACAGGATTAAATACAGGCGGAATGGGAGCAGTTTCTCCAGTTCCTTATGTTGATGCTGTTTTAATGGAAAAAATCGAAACACGCATCGTTAAACCTACAATCGAAGGTTTCCAGAAAGACGGAATCGAATATAAAGGTTTTGTATTTATTGGATTGATAAATGTTAATAATGAGCCAATCGTTATAGAATACAATGTAAGAATGGGTGATCCAGAAACTGAAGTGGTCGTTCCGAGATTAAAAACTGATTTAGTAGAATTGTTCTTGGCTGTAGCCAATGAAAAACTAGATACAATTTCTCTAGAGGTAGACCCAAGAAGCGCTACAACAATTATGGTTGTTTCAGGAGGTTACCCAGAGGATTTTGAAAAAGGAAAAGTAATTTCTGGATTAGAAAATATTTCAGATTCTATTGTTTTCCATGCAGGAACAAAGTTGGATAACAACAATGTGTTAAGTAATGGAGGAAGAGTTTTGGCTGTGACTTCGTATGGAGACAACTTCCAAGAGGCCATAAAAAAATCTTATCAAAACATAGACAAGCTAAATTTTGATAAGATGTATTTTAGAAAAGATATTGGCTTCGACTTACTTTAAAAAAGAGTGAGCCGTAGTATCTTGATTTTCTGTTCCGGCTGCATCAAAAATGCGTAATTGTTTAATCCAATATACCATTGCAGCTGTACAGATAATCATGAAAATCCAATTAATTGTATTAGCACCAAACCATGATACAAGTTCTAATGAACGTAAAAAATCAAGTGGAGCAAATAAAATGTTTACGAATAAGTACTGTATTCCTTCAAAAAAAGTTGTCATAATTTATAAAATTATTTTGTTATTTATTGTTTTGTAACGCATTGAAGTTATAAATCCCGATAATCAGAATCTTTATTTCAAGTTGTTGGTTTCCTTTTTAAACAAGTATTATATTTACAGTCACAAAAGTATAAAATATCCTTATGATAACAAGTGTTTTTAAAAAATCTACACCATTAAATTATTCATTGGTTGTAATTTTGATGCTGGTTTTCTTTTTCATCTTTCAATTTCAAGATATTTCTTGGACTAAATCGCTTATTTCAATTTCAGAAAAAATAAGTTTATTGATCGTTGTATTAGGATCGATGTTGATAACAAATTTTGTTGTCAAGAAGAACGGACTTAGTAAAGACAATGGTTACACGATATTTTTTTATTTATTATTAACTTTATTTTTCCCTTCTGCATTTAATAATCCGAACATTTTACTAGCTAATTTCTTTGTTTTATTGGCTCTTCGTAGATTGTTGTCATTGCAATCTCTTAAAGCATCAAAAGAAAAGATATTCGATGCTTCATTATGGATATTACTGGCTTCATTATTCCAGTTTTGGAGTATTTTATTTATGGTATTGGTATTTATATCAATTATTTTTCACGTTGCAGGCGATTATAGAAACTGGATTTTACCATTTATAGCTCTTTTTGCTATAGCTACACTTTTTTTATTAGTTGCTTTATTATTTAATATTGATGTACTTGCATTTTTCCATGATCGTGTAGCTGTAGATTTTAGAATTAATTATTTCACCAATAATTACCAAAATGGAGCTTTATCTATCTACGTTGCAGTCGCTTTATTCTTTGTAGTCTCATTGTTAATGACTTTATCAAATAGACCGTTGTTACTACATTCCTCTTATAAGAAAATTGTAGCTTATTTTTTTATTGGAGTTATTATATTTTTAGTGTCTCCTAATAAAAGCAACGATTTATTATTGTTTACAGTTGCGCCTTTGGCTATTATGGGGTCAAGTCATATAGAGTTTTCGCAAAATAAATTAAACAATGAAATCGTTTTTGGAGTCTTGATTTTGTGTAGTTTATTTACCTTTTTCTCTCAGTTATAATTTATTTCCATACGCTAAATCGCCAGCATCCCCTAATCCAGGAACTATATAATTTTTCTCATTTAAGTTACTATCTAGGGCAGCAATCCATAAATGACAAGAATCTGGCAGGTGTTTTTCTAGATAAGCAACACCTTCTGGAGCAGCAATTACAACAGCGAGATGCATTTCTTTTGGAGCACCATTTTGTATTAATTTCTCATAAACAGCAACGATAGATTGGCCAGTTGCCAACATTGGATCTATTAATAAAACGGTTTTATTATTGATACTAGATAAGGCCTGATATTCGACCAAAATTACAAATTCATCATCATTGTTTGGATGATGTCTACATGCAGAAACAAAACCATTTTCGGCTTCATCAAAGTAGTTTAAAAAACCAATATGTAATGGTAAACCGGCACGTAAAATAGAACATAAAATAAGTTTATCATCTATTTCGGTAGTGTTTTTAATGCCAAGCGGGGTTTCTATTTCTACGTTTTTGTATGATAGATCTTTACTTATCTCATAAGCCATAATTTCACCAATCCGTTCAATATTTCTTCGAAAACGCATACTGTCGTTTTGCACTTTTATATTTCGTATCTGACCTAAAAAATGGTTCAATACGCTGTTGTTTTCGGATAAATAATGAATCTGCATGATGGTATTTTTTAATTTATTTTAAAATCTGATTTATGATAAATAGATTTATGATTTGATATTTTTTTATAAAAGTATAAAAAGTATCTTTGTATCTATAAAAATTAAAGACATGTTTTCAAAATTAGCATATTCTGTATTCGAACAAAGCATCAAAGATTATCATAAATTTGATAATGTTGATCAGCCAATAAACAATCCATATCCTAAAGATAAATTTGAACATTTATTATATTTAAAAAACTGGATAGATACTGTACAATGGCATTTTGAAGATATTATTCGTGACCCGAATATTGACCCAGTTGCTGCACTTGCTTTAAAAAGAAGGATTGATGCCTCTAATCAGGAACGTACTGATATGGTGGAATATATCGATAGCTATTTTTTACAAAAATTTAGCAATGTAAAAGTAAAAGACGGTGCCAAAATCAATTCAGAAAGTCCAGCATGGGCATTTGATAGACTATCAATCTTGGCTTTAAAAATTTATCATATGAATGAAGAAGCTACTCGTGCAGAAGCGACTCAAGAGCATAGAGATAAATGTCAGGAAAAATTAAATATACTTTTAGAGCAAAGAAGTGATTTGTCTACAGCAATTGATGATTTGTTAACAGATATTGAAAATGGGGATAAATTCATGAAAGTGTACAAACAAATGAAAATGTACAATGATGATGATTTGAATCCTGTTTTATACCAAAATAAAAAATAATTGGCTGAATTGTCCAATAAAATTAAGCATATAGCCGTCATGAGACTTTCCGCAATGGGAGATGTCGCTATGACGGTTCCTGTTTTACGCGCATTTGTAAAACAGCACCCTGAGGTTCAATTAACCGTAATTTCACGCCCATTTTTTAAACCATTTTTTGATGGTATTCCTAACTTGACTTTTTTCGTTTTTGATGATAAAGAGCGTCATAAAGGCTTTGTCGGATTACTGCGTCTATATAAAGATTTAAAAAAGTTGGATATTGATGCTTTTGCCGATTTACACAATGTTTTACGATCTAAAGTTGTTCGTACTTTATTCGCTTTAAGCGGAAAAAAAACAGCTTTTGTTGATAAAGCAAGAGAGGATAAAAAGGCATTAATGCGAGCAGAAAATAAGATATTCAAGCAATTACCAACGATGTTTGAACGACATAGAAAAGTGTTTGAAGAACTAGGTTTTTCGGTGGATTTATCTAATCCTACATTTCCTAAAAAAGCGGTTTTAAGTGCAGAAATTACAGATCTGATTGGAGAAAACTATCAGAAATTATTAGGGATTGCACCTTTTGCTCAATATGAATCTAAGGTATATCCTTTGGATTTAATGCAGGAAGTAATCGCAAAATTAGCTGAAAATAAAGAGCATACAATTTTACTTTTTGGTGGAGGAAAAAAAGAAATCGAAATTTTAGAATCGCTTTCTAAGCCTTTTAAAAATGTAATAAATGTAGCAGGAAAAATTAAGTTTCAGCAAGAACTAAAATTGATAAGTAATCTTGATGTAATGCTTTCTATGGACTCAGGAAATGCTCATATTGCTGCAATGCTAGGTGTAAAAGTAATTACACTTTGGGGAGCAACACATCCATACGCAGGATTCTTACCATTTAATCAAAAGATAGAAGAAGCATTGGTATCAGATAGAACTAAATTTCCTTTATTACCAACATCGGTGTATGGAAACAAAATAGTTCCTGGTTATGAAGATGTAATGCGAACTATTTCGCCAGATAAAGTAGTATCTAGTATTCAGTCGCAGTTGTAATAAATTAGTATTTAGTCACAATTTTTAGTATTCAGGAATCTTGTTATACATAAAAATAAGCTTATAAAACCAAAAAAGAGTTTGCATTGCAAACTCTTTTTTTATGGATTTATATTTTATATTCAATAAATGTCTCAAAACTGTGACTGCTACTGAATATTGATATTAAATACTAAACGTCATCGTAGTCTACATAAATAGACTCAGATGTTGGATGTGCCTGGCAAGTAAGAATTAATCCGTCTGCGATTTCTTTATCAGTTAAGATTGAGTTCTTTTTCATCTCTGCAGAACCAGAAGTTACACGAGCAAGACAGCTGCTGCAAATTCCGCCTTGGCAAGAATAAGGAGCATCTATTCCTTGTTTTAAAGCTGCATCAAGAATGGTCTGTTTTTGAGACATTTCGAAAGAAACTTCTTCATCATCAACAAGAACAGTAATTTTTGAATGCCCTTCTAATGAAGTATCAATTTTATTTTCTTGCGTAGAAGAAGTAAATAATTCAAATTTTATAGCAGATTCTTTGACATTTTTCTCTTTTAAAATCCCTGAAACGGTATTGATCATTTCTTCAGGACCACATAAATAGAATTTATCAAATTGTAATTCTTTGTGCTTGTTGTTCAACACATAATTTACCGCTGATTTATCAATTCTGCCAAATAATGCATTTTCTACTTTAGCCTGACTAAAAACATAATGTACAAATAAACGCCCCACATATTGCAATTGTAAATCGTGTAGTTCTTGGTGAAATATAGTGTCTTCCACCGTTTTATTTCCGTAAACCAATACAAATGAGCTTTTTGGTTCACTTTTTAAAACAGATTTTAGAATAGAGAGAACAGGAGTTATTCCGCTTCCCGCAACAAATGCAGCATAGTTCTTTTGTCTTTCTGGATCAGGTTCAAATGTAAATTTACCCTCTGGTTTACCAACTTCAAGGACATCCCCAGCTTTGAGTTTTGTTGTTGCAAATTGAGAAAAAACACCATTTTTCACAGCTTTTACAGCAATTCGTAATTCACCACTTTCTGGAGAAGAACAAATAGAATAAGCACGACGAAGTTCTTTGTTGTCTAGTGTTAATCGTAAATTGATATATTGTCCTGCAACAAAAGTATAGTTTGATTTTAGTTCTTCAGGAACATTAAAAAGTATCGATACTGCGGCTGCAGTTTCGCGTTTTACTTCTTTTATTATTAGTTTTAGGAATGAAGGCATGATATTATTTTTTTGCAAAAGTAGCAAACCGCTATTAAATGATTGGTATTTAAAAGTAATATTTTATTTTGTTTGTAACGTTTTCTTACATTTACATACTTACCGTCTGACTAAACCAAAAAAAAATGATTAAAAAATTTATTTATCTCGAATGGAAAGCCTTTTCTAGGTCTGCCTCTTTTGGTGCCAATGTAGCATTAAAAATTATAATAGGTTTTCTGGCAGTTTATTTCTCACTTATTTTCATAGCTGCTGGGGCTGGAGTCTTTTATGTACTCAAAAAGTTGAATCTTGATCCTTTACTAACTATTAATAAATTCTTAGTTTATTATTTTTTATTCGATTTAGCCATTAGACTATTGATGCAAGCCATTCCAGTGCTTAACATAAGACCTTTGTTAACATTAAGAATCCAGAAGAAAACGATAGTTCATTTTTCACTTGGAAAAACAGCTTTATCATTTTTTAATATCATTCATGCTTTCTTTTTTCTTCCTTTTACAATAGTATTATTAATAGAAGGATACGATATATTGGGCGTAATCTGTTGGCATTTAGCGATTATATCTTTAATTTATATCAATAATTACTTGAATATTTTATTAAGTAATATTGATAAATTGTTTGCCCTTTTTCTTGGAATAATAGCCATTCTGGGAGGATTACAATATTATAATCTTTTTGATATTACAAATTATACTGTTTTGTTTTTTGATGGATTATATGCAATAAAAGGATTTTTTCTTATTCCGATTTTGGTTTTGATAGGATTGTATTATGTAACGTTTAATTATTTTAAAAGCAATTTATATCTTGATGCAGGGCTTTCGAATAAACATGATATTGCTAAAACCGAAAATCTGACATGGCTTAATCAATTTGGTACATTAGGAACGTTTCTTAAAAATGATATTAAACTTATAAAGAGAAATAAAAGGTCTAAGATGACTATCATGATGAGTATTCTCTTCTTGTTTTATGGTTTATTGTTTTTTTCTGGAGGGGTCAAATCATATAATAGTCCTGTTATGCACATTTTTGCGGGTATCTTTGTTTCAGGTGGTTTCCTGTTTACTTTCGGACAATTTGTACCAAGCTGGGATAGTTCGTATTACCAACTTATGATGACACAAAATATCCCGTACAAAGGATATATTACATCAAAATGGTGGCTAATAGTTATTGCAACAATTGTATCAACAATAATAGCGTCATTTTATCTTTATTTTGGATGGCAAGTGTACCTTACAATTGTAGTTGGAGCAATTTATAATATTGGTGTTAATTCCCATTTAGTACTTTTAGGAGGGGCATTTACTAAAACGCCAATTGATTTAACATCGACTAGTGGTGCTTTTGGAGATAAAAAAGCGTTCAATGTAAATGCAATGCTACTTACGCTTCCTAAATTATTACTGCCAGTGGGATTGTACTGGATTGGTTTCTCTCTAGGAAATCCTAATATCGGTTTAGCATTAGTTGCTTTAGCAGGAATAATAGGTTTTGTATTTAGAGACAAGGTTTTTCTTTTAATTGAAAAAAGATATAAAATCGAAAAATATAAAACCATAAGTGCATACAAACAAAAGAGTTAGTTCATCAATTTCAAAATGTGTCAATTAGAAAATTAACTTCAATTGATGTAATCAAAAATCAAAATTATCATGATACAAGTAAATCAACTTTCAAAAACATATAACGGAACAACAGTTTTAAAAATAGAAAATCTTGAGATTCCAAAAGGACAAAGTTTTGGATTAGTAGGAAACAATGGGGCTGGAAAGACTACTTTTTTTAGTTTATTATTAGATTTGATTCAACCCTCTACAGGAAATATAATTAATAATACTATACAAGTAAACAATGATGAGGGATGGAAATCTTTTACCGGTTCTTTTTTAGACGAAAGTTTTTTGATAGGATACCTAACTCCTGAAGAATATTTTTACTTTGTAGGAGATTTACGGGAACAAAATAAAGCAGATGTTGATGCATTGTTATTAAAACACGAAGAATTTTTTAATGGTGAAATTCTAAATAATAAAAAATACCTACGTGATTTATCAAAAGGAAATCAAAAGAAAGTAGGAATTATAGCTACACTTATTGGTAGTCCTGAAGTGATTGTTTTAGATGAGCCATTTGCTAATTTAGATCCAACAACTGTGAGTCGATTAAAAAAAATAATTAAAGAACTAGCTGATAATCCGAATGTTACTGTTCTAGTTTCGAGTCATGATTTACAACATACAGTTGAAGTTTGCGATAGAATTGTTGCCTTAAATAAAGGAGAAATTGTAAAAGATATTCAAACTTCTAGAGAAACACTTCAAGAACTCGAGGCGTTTTTTGCCGTTTAGATATAAATATTTCAAAAAGAAGCGTATTTTTACCAGTCATTATACTAAAAAACTTTTTTAGATGTTAAATGTTAAAAGTGTTTCCCATTGAAAAACAATCTATTTAAATACATTTTTCTGTTCTTATTTATCTCCTTTTTGATAGCTTGTTCTACAAAAAGAGACACGTTTTTGGCAAGAAACTCTCATGCTTTGAGTACAAAGTATAATATTTTGTATAATGGACAATTGGGTTTTGATAAAGGTATGAAAGCGATAGAAGCTAATTATACTGATAATTTTTGGAAATTATTGCCTATTGAAAGAATGCAAATTGATGAAGGTAATTCGGATGAAGCTAAAGCTAAAAATCCAGATTTTCAACTTGCAGAGACAAAAGCAACCAAAGCCATCCAGAAACACTCGATGAATATTGGGGGACGAGAAAAAAACAGTCAGATAGACGAAGCATATTTAATGCTTGGTCAGGCTCGTTATTATGACCAGAGATTTTTACCTGCTCTGGAAGCATTTAATTATATTTTATATAAATATCCAACAAGTAGTAATATCAATACTGCAAGAATTTGGCGTGAAAAAACCAATATGCGTTTAGGTAATGATGAGTTGGTTATAAAAAACATCTATAAATTAATTAAAGGAGTTGCACTAAAGAAACAAGTATATTCCGATGCAAATGCGTTATTGGCAGAAGCTTTTATCAATTTGGAACAAAAAGACAGTGCAATTACAAAACTTAAAATTGCAGAAGAATTTACCAAAAGAAATCCACAAAGATCGAGATACCGTTTTATTTTAGGACAATTGTATCAGGAAACAAATAAGAGAGATAGTGCACTTTATTTTTATCAATCGGTAATTGATATGAACAGAAGAGCGGAACGAAAGTATGTAATTCATGCTTACGCAAAAAAGGCTCAGTTATTTGATTATCAAAATGGAGATAATGAACTTTTCATCAAAACATATAATAAATTAGTTAAAGATAGAGAAAACAGACCATTCTTAGATGTAATATTTTATGAGATGGGAGTCTTTTTTGATAAAAATAAAGACGAAAAAGCTGCATTAGAGTTTTATAATTCTTCTTTAAAAAGAAAATCTAAAGATCCATATTTAGTAGCATCAGCTTATCGAAACATTGGGAATATGTACTTTAAAAAAGCTAGTTATACATTGGCAGCAAAGTATTATGATAGTACTTTGGTAAAAATGGATCCTAAAACTAGAGAGTATGTTTATATCCAGAAAACTAGAAAAAATTTAGATGATGTTATAAAATATGAAGGTATTGCACAACGTAATGATAGTATTATAAATGTCGTTGGACTTTCGGACTCTGCCAGAGTAAAATATTTTGGTGAGTATATCGCTAAGTTAAAAACTGCCGATGAAGCAAAACGAATTCTTGAAGAAAAACAAAAGGAGAAAATTGCCAATATCGAACGAAATACAAACGGAGGAGGCTTAGAAACAATAACTGCAAAAGGAGCTTTACCAGGTAATTCTGAGAAAAGTGGAATTCCAAGTCCGCCAACAGGAAATGAAGTTGCAAGTGTTTTTTATTTTTATAATCCTTCTACAGTTGCTTATGGGAAATTACAGTTTAAAAAACTGTGGGGAAATAGAGAATTAAATAGCAACTGGAGGTTACCAGCTAGCAAGTCAAATTCAAATTCTGATGATGATAAATCGACAACTATTGTTGAAAATGACTCAATTAAAACAGATGTGATAGTTGAAAAATATACTACAGATTTTTATTTGAAACAACTTCCAAAAGACAAAAAAGCAATAGACAGTATTGTTCAGGAACGAAATTTTTCTTACTACCAGTTAGGACTTATTTATAAGGAGAAATTCAAAGAATATGAATTGGCAAGCAATAAGTTAGAGCAATTATTAAAGAATAATCCTGAAGAAAAATTGATTTTGCCATCGATGTATAATCTGTATAAAATTTACGAGATTACAAATCCTGCAAAAGCGGTATCGATGAAACTGGATATAACTACTCGTTATCCAGATTCACGCTATGCACAAATCATAAATAATAATGGTTTAGATGAAGGAGCAGGAATAAAGGCGCCAGAAAAAGAATATCAAAAGTGGTATAAATTATTCCAAGAAGAAAAATATGCAACAGTTTTAAATAATATTGATGAACTAATTAATCAATATTCGGGAGATGAAATTGTATCTAAGTTTGAATTATTAAAAGCCAATACGTTAGGAAAAGCCAAAGGATTAGTTGCGTATAAAAAAGCAATAGAAAATGTTGCAGAAAACTATCCTAATAGTGAAGAAGGTAAAAAAGCACAAGATGTTTTAGTTAATCAGATTCCTTATTTAGAGAAACGAGTATTCACAACGACAGACAGCAATAACTGGAAAATACTCTATAAAATTGGGATCGAGGATGAGAAAGCAAGAAAAACAATTGAGGATATTATTAAAAAATTCTTAGTTGATGAGAACTTCCAAAAACTGACTTATTCTTTTGATAAATATGATTTGGATTCAGGATTTGTTACCATTCACGGTATAAAATCAGAAATTTATGCAAATGATGTTGCCAAAGTATTAAAGGAAAACAAAAAATATAATCTGGTATTATATCCTGCAGTAATAATATCAAGTGATAATTATAGTATAGTACAAATTAATAAAAATTTAGAAGCGTATTTAGCTCCTAAAACACCTTAAACATGTTTAATAAAGCCCCAAAATTTACCACAGAACACTTAGGAAAAACCAACAGAATAGTCGAAGGAACTATCATAACAGGAGACATTACATCTCTAGCCGATTTTAGATTAGATGGCGAATTAATAGGCAATTTCACCTCAAAAGGGAAAATTGTACTTGGTCCAGCAAGTAAAGTTAAAGGTGACATCATTTGCCAGAATGCTGATATTGAAGGAGAATTCACAGGAAAAATTAAAGTTGCTGAGCTTTTAAATGTAAAAGCAACTGCAAAAATTAATGGAGAAGTAACAACAAGTAAATTATCAGTAGAGCCAGGTGCCGATTTTACCGCAACATGTATTATGGCAACAGATTTTAAAAGTGTAATAAATGACGGACAAAGAGCCAAATGAAAACCAGAAAAATAATAAATGGTTAGTTTTTATTAACATTCCAATACAGATGGGAGTAATTATATTTTTATTCTCCTATCTCGGTATTTGGTTAGATGAAAAGTATTCAAATGGAGGTTCATTATGGACAATTATCTTGTCTTTATTTTCTGTCTTCCTAGCACTTTATAATGTCATCCGACAAGTTAAAAATTTAAATAAATAATGAATAGAGTTGTAGATTTCCTTAAGTATTTTGTTCCCTTTTCGATTGTATTGTTTGTCGCACAATATTTTATAATACAATCATTATCAGATAAATTAGTTTTTTTTTACTCCACATGGAGTATTTACACATTTAATATTATAGCTACTTTTTTAGTGTACTTGTTTTTAATTTATGTGCATAAAATTTTCCCAACTTATACTGGGTTTGCTTTTCTAGGAGCAAGCTTTTTAAGAATGATGGCAGCTATTGTTTTCTTGATTCCGTTAATAAAAGCGCATGTTAAAGATCCAATAATTGATCTTGGAGCATTTTTTATCCCTTATTTTTTATTTTTACTATTTGAAACCTATTTTACAGTACGTCTTATAAATAAAAGCTAACAACTTCATTATTAGATGAATTGATAAAATAAAATGTAATTTTAAAAATTATATATATAAATTTTCAATTTTCAATTTAAAATGTACCTTTGCAAAAAATTTTTGGAACCTAAAATTAGATAAAGATTTAATAATGATATTTTCAAATAAACCAGTTCAGTACTTATTAGTTACTTTATTAGCATTTACTTCGTCAATAAATTACGCATCAACTACTGTTGATAGTGTTTCTGTTAAACAAGAAAATGCTGTTGAAACAGTAGAAGTAAGCGGTCACGGAGAAAGTGTAGGTCACGAAATAGAAAAAGAATTTAATGCAAGTGAATTAATTAATTCACACATTGGAGATGCTCACGATTTTCATATCGCTGACTGGAATGGCCATGCTATTTCTCTTAATCTACCAGTTATTTTATGGACCAATAACGGATTAGAAATTTTTTCATCTGAAAAATTTCACCATGACAATGCAGGAGAACATGTTGTAGATATCAATGGTCAAAAAGTAGTTCGTTATAAAGAAGTAATTTTTTATGCTGACAAATTTGAGCAAATGACACAAGAAGAAAGAGATAATGGAGCTTTTGCTTTTGATGCAAGACCTTTAGATTTTTCTATCACAAAGAATGTTTTTTCTATGTTGATGTCAGCAATACTTTTGTTTTTCTTATTCTTCGCTGTTGCGAAATCATATAAAAAGAATCCAAATGCACCTAAAGGATTAGCTGGATTTTTAGAGCCACTAGTTACTTATGTTAGAGACGAAATTGCAATTCCAAATATTGGAGCAAAAAAATCTGGTAAATACATGCCATATCTTTTAACTATATTTTTCTTTATCTGGATAAATAACCTTATTGGATTAATTCCTTTCTTTCCATTTAGTTCTAACTTAACAGGTAATATCTATTTTACATTTGTAATGGCATTTATCACTTTTATCGTTACAACTTTAAGTGCAAACAAAAATTATTGGGGACACATTTTCAACACGCCAGGAGTTCCTGTGTGGTTGGCTCCAATTATGATTCCTGTAGAGATTATAGGAATGCTTACTAAACCATTTGCATTGATGATTCGTTTGTTCGCAAACATCACTGCTGGTCACATCATCATTTTAAGTTTAGTTTCTTTGATTTTCATTTTCAAAAGTATTGCTATCGGACCAGTTGCTGGAGCATTCGTATTGTTCATGAGTGTATTAGAGATGTTGGTTGCTGCTTTGCAAGCGTATGTATTTACATTGCTTTCAGCATTATTTATTGGTCAGGCTGTTGAAGAGCACGATCATCATTAATCAGAGTTTTATTAATTATTAACTATATAAATTTATTATTATGGTATTAGCTGGAATCGGAGCTGGATTAGCTGTAATTGGTGCAGGTCTTGGAATTGGAAAAATTGGTGGATCTGCAATGGACGCTATCGCTCGTCAACCAGAAGCTGCTGGAAAAATCCAGACTGCTATGATTATTGCTGCTGCACTTATTGAAGGTGTTGCACTTTTTGCAGTAGTTGTTGCGTTAATTACAAACGCATAATTAAAATCTAAAACTTCCTGTAGCGGTTGGCTTCAGGAAGTTTTTTTAAAAAAAGACAAACAAATTTTAAATATATAATGTTATGCAATTAACTTCACCAGAAAGTTTAATTTTTTGGACAACAACTATCTTTATTGTTTTCTTCATTCTTATGGCAAAATTTGCTTGGAAACCTATATTAGGTGCAGTAAAAAGCCGTGAAGAATCTATAAATAATGCATTAGCAGCTGCAGAAGCAGCTCGAAGAGAAATGCAAAATTTAACTGCTGATAACGAGCGTATCTTAAAAGAAGCTCGTGCTGAACGTGACGCGATGTTAAAAGAAGCTCGCGAAATGAAAGAGCAAATTATAGCTGAATCTAAAAATGAAGCACAAGAGCAAGGACAAAAATTAATTGCCCAAGCTAAAGCGGCTATCGAAAATGAAAAGAATGCAGCTATGGCTGAATTGAAATCTCAAGTTTCAACTTTATCATTAAACATTGCTGAAAAATTATTGAAGGATGAATTATCTAACAAAGAATCTCAAACTAAATTAGTTGAGAAAATGTTAGGTGACGTAAAGCTAAACTAATATTATGGCAAGTACAAGAGCAGCAATTCGTTATGCAAAAGCAATTCTAGACTTAGCAAACTCTAAAGGTGTTGCCGAAGCTGTCAATAACGATATGAAATCAATTGCTTCAACAATTGAAGTAAATGAAGAATTGAGTACATTCATTCAAAGTCCAACTATAAAAGTTGAAGTTAAAGAAAGTGCTCTTTTAGAAGTTTTCGCAGCTGTAAATGGTGTAACCAAAGGGTTGTTCCATTTATTGTTTGAAAATAAAAGATTTGAAATTCTAGAAGCAATTGCTCTAGAATATGTTAAATTATTTGATGAAAATAATGGAGTTGAAGTAGCTACGGTTACTACAGCAATTCCTATGGATGCAGCTTTAGAAGCTAAAGTTTTAGCTAAAATTGCAACATTCTCAGATAAGAAAATTACAATCGTAAATAATGTAGATGCTTCAATTATTGGAGGATTTATTTTAAGAATAGGTGATAAGCAATATAATGCTTCTGTTGCAAACAGATTACAAGTTTTAAAAAGAGAGTTAGCCCAAAATTAAATTTTATTTATGAAGAATTTTATAATTTTATTTGTTTTCTGTACATCTTTTGTTTCTTTCGGTCAAAAAATCAAAGAAGATAAAAATCAAATATTTTTCGACGGTACTGCTATTGCAAAAGTTGAAAAAGATAAAACAGGTACACAGTTTACGTATACTTCATTAAATGATTCAAATGGTATTATTGCTAATTTGAAAACACATAAAATTGATGCTCAAAATTCTAAAAGTTGGCTTGTTGTAACCAATTTAGATGGTTCTAAAAAAACAGAAGTAAATTTTGAATTATTATCATTTACTTTAAATTATAAAAAAGCAATCGCTGAACTTCTTGCTAAAAAATACAATGTATTTACAGCAAATGGATTAGAGAATCTTGATACTTTTTTTGCTGAAGAGCGTCCAAGTATTACTGCAGAAGTTGATAAATTGAAAGAAGCTGGTAAAGTTGATGAAAAACAACTTTCAGCACTTAATTACCAAGTTCATTCTACTGAAAAATTAATTTTTTCAGGATTTGTTCCAGAGGATGCTTTTACACCAAAGTACAATGATGCAGAGCGTAAAGAATTTATGTCTAAAGTTGTTGCTAAATATGACATCTCTATGAAGCAAAACAATTCTCCAACACCTGTTTTAAATGTTGATATATCATCTTTGAGTGGAAGAGTTCTTGTAAAAGCTGTAGAAAGAGGTGGAAAATTTGTAGTTGCTTTAACTGAATCAAATACTACATTTACTTATGTACCATCTGTAAAGTTTGTAGCTAATGATGTAAATTCGACTAAAAGCTTTATTAAAGAGTTAGTTGATAAGACCTATTTAAACGGTCAAAAGTATATGACATTAAGTGAAGCAGAAGTACTTTTAAGTGCTAGACGCGATGATAAAATTGCTAAAACAAATGAAGCAAAATTAAACTCATGTAACATTTATGATCAAAAAGGATATGTAATTGATAATAAAGGTGTAAAGTTAGAAGGTTTGCTTTCTATTGATTTTGAAAATATCACTCCAAAATCAAGTAGTAGTGGAATGATTGATTTAGATGCTACTGGTGACGGAAAAGGTTTAAAGGTTAGTGCTAAAAATGAAAAAGGTAATTTTAGAATCTATAATTACAAAGCAAAAGAAAATGTGATGTTTAGTATTGTTAATGACGATAATACAGAAACAAAATTTAAAGCTCTTTTAGTAAAAATTGAAACTATTGCTCCAAAAGATAATACTGCTCTTGATTTAGGTGCATTAGCTGGAATGTCTTTAGCTTCAGCTTCTTGGAAATATTTTAAAGAAGTAGAATCAACAGATAAAATGAGTATTTATCAAGATTTACCTTCAAACAGTTATGTAATTAAAATTCCAACACAGGAAAAAGGATTTCAAGTTTTGGTAAAAAAGGGTAAAGAAGATAAATTCTTAAGTAAGTTAAAAGAATATGTAGGTGCTTCTATTGATAGTAATGATTTAGAAAAAATTGATTACAGCAATTTAGAAGGCTTAAAAAATCTAAGTGATTTATATTCTAATTTTAAATAAAAAATAAAAGTAGGTAAAAAAAATAATTATGGCGGAAATCAAACCTGCTGAAATTTCAGCAATATTAAGAAAGCAAGTAGAAGGTTTTGAATCTGGTGCTACGCTAGAAGAAGTAGGAACAGTACTTCAAGTTGGAGATGGTATTGCTCGTATTTATGGGCTATCAAATGTACAATACGGTGAGTTAGTTGAATTTGAAAACGGACTTGAAGCTATTGTATTGAATCTTGAAGAAGATAACGTTGGTGTTGTACTTTTAGGACCATCAACAGGAATCAAAGAAGGATCAACTGCAAAAAGAACACAACGTATTGCTTCTCTTAAAGTAGGTGAGCAAATGGTAGGACGTGTAGTGAATACCCTTGGTTTTCCAATTGATGGAAAAGGACCAATTGGTGGAACTTTATACGAAATGCCTTTAGAAAGAAAAGCACCAGGAGTTATCTTCCGTCAGCCAGTAACAGAACCATTACAAACAGGTATTAAAGCTGTTGATGCTATGATTCCAGTTGGACGTGGACAACGTGAGCTTGTAATTGGTGACCGTCAAACAGGGAAATCTACTGTTTGTTTGGATACTATCTTAAACCAAAAAGAATTTTACGATGCAGGAAAACCTGTATTTTGTATATATGTTGCAATTGGACAAAAAGCTTCAACTGTAGCAGGAATTGCTAAAATGTTAGAAGAAAAAGGTGCAATGGCTTATACAGTTATTGTTGCTGCAAATGCTTCTGATCCTGCTCCAATGCAAGTTTATGCTCCTTTCGCAGGTGCTGCAATTGGAGAGTATTTTAGAGATTCAGGTCGTCCAGCACTTATTGTGTATGATGATTTATCTAAACAAGCTGTTGCTTACCGTGAGGTTTCTCTTTTGTTAAGAAGACCACCGGGACGTGAGGCATATCCTGGAGACGTTTTCTACTTACACAGTAGATTATTAGAGCGTGCTTGTAAAGTAATTGCAGATAATGGAATTGCTAAAAACATGAACGATTTACCAGATTCTATTAAGTCAATCGTAAAAGGAGGTGGTTCATTAACTGCTTTACCAATTATCGAAACTCAAGCTGGTGACGTTTCTGCATATATCCCAACAAACGTAATCTCGATTACAGATGGTCAAATTTTCCTTGATGGAGATTTGTTCAACTCTGGAGTTCGTCCTGCGATTAACGTAGGTATCTCAGTATCTCGTGTTGGAGGTAATGCACAGATTAAATCAATGAAAAAAGTATCAGGTACTTTAAAATTAGATCAAGCACAATTCCGTGAATTGGAAGCTTTTGCTAAATTTGGTTCTGATCTTGATGCTGTTACTTTAAACGTAATTGAAAAAGGAAAAAGAAACGTTGAAATCTTGAAACAAGGTTTAAATGATCCTTATACAGTTGAAAATCAAGTAGCTATTATTTATGCAGGTTCTAAAAACTTATTAAGAAACGTTCCTGTAAATAAAGTAAAAGAATTTGAAGCAGATTTCTTAGCATACCTTAACAGCAAGCATAAAGATACTCTTAATGCACTTAAAGCTGGTAAGTTAGATGACAACATTACAGATGTTATCGAAAAAGTAGCAAAAGAAATTTCAGCAAAATATAACTAATAAGACAATTAGGCAATTAGATAATTAGAAGAATCAAAGTGTTTTTTTAATTATCTAGTTAACTGATTATCAAATTTTCTAATTAGAAAAAATGGCAAATTTAAAGGAAATCCGTAATAGAATTACTTCCGTTTCATCTACGATGCAGATTACATCGGCAATGAAAATGGTTTCTGCAGCAAAGCTTAAGAAAGCACAAGATGCAATCACAGCGATGCGTCCTTATGCCGAGAAATTAACGGAATTATTACAAAACCTTTCAGCAACACTAGATGGTGATGTTGGAGGAGATTTTACTACACAACGTGAAGTGAAAAAAGTATTACTTGTAGCAATAACTTCAAACAGAGGTTTATGTGGAGCATTTAATACTAATGTAATAAAGGAAGCAAAAGCACGTACTGAATTCTACGCTGGAAAACAAGTTGATATTTTTCCAATAGGTAAAAAAGGAAACGACGTTTTAGGTAAAACTCATAAAGTTCACGGTCATCATAATGCAATTTTTGACCATTTGACTTTTGATAATGTTGCGGCTATTGCTGATAATTTAACTGAGAAATTCTTGTCAGGAGAGTATGATAGAATTGAATTGATTTACAATCAATTTAAAAACGCTGCTACTCAAATTGTTCAAGTAGAACAGTTTTTACCATTAGCTCCAATTAAATCAGATGTGCCTGTTTCAACAGGAGATTATATCTTTGAACCTTCAAAAGAAGAAATCGTGTTAACTTTGATTCCTAAATCATTAAAAACACAATTATACAAAGGTATTCGTGATTCATTTGCTTCAGAGCATGGTGCTCGTATGACTGCAATGCACAAAGCAACTGATAATGCTACTGAGTTGAGAAATCAATTGAAATTAACTTACAATAAAGCACGTCAAGCCGCTATTACAAACGAAATCTTAGAAATCGTTGGTGGAGCGGAAGCTTTGAAAGGATAAGAAAAATTTTTAATTTTTCAAATCTTCAAAATCGCGAAGCTTTGAAAGGATAAGAAAAATTAAAAGGATATATAAAGAGCCGACAAGTAATTGTTGGCTCTTTTTTTGTGAATAATTTTGATGCTTTAGAGAAACAAACTTATTTTATGAAAAGTTCTTCTTCTATTTTTATGAATTGTTGTTTTTCAAATTCTCTAATAGCAGTATTCTTTACTAGAAAAATTTTATCACAATCTTTATATAGAATTTCCAGGATATGTGAAGAGATAAAAACAATGCTGTCTTTTGACAATTCTCTAATGTAATTCATCAACAAATAATTAGACTCTAAATCAAGACCATTAAAGGGTTCATCAAAAATATAAATTTGATATTCTTTTTGGAATACCGCATTCATATATGCTTTTTTCTTCATTCCAGTTGAAAACGACTTTATGAGCTTATCCTGAGGAACATCAAATAGATTGGTTTTGTTTATTGTTTTTATATTTAGTAATTCTTTATAAAAATCTGAAAACTCAGTTGCTGTGAGTTCATCATAAACAGGTACTTCAGTAGGAAAAAAAGCTATTTCGTTATGCTTTATAGGGGAATTATGGAAGGATATTGTTCCCTTAAAATCTATAAGTGATGTAATGATTTTAAATAAAGTTGTTTTCCCTTCTCCGTTTTTACCAACGACTCCATAGATGCCATTTCTCGGAATTGAAAGATTAACATCTTGCAAAACTGTTTTGCTTCCAAATGCTTTCTTCAAGATATTAATCTGTAACATATTTCAAATTGTTTATGGTTTTTATAGACTTATAATACAAATAGGGTAAGATTAAAAAAGGCAAGCCTATCTGAATATTTATAATAAATAATGCCAAAAATAGCTGTTGTAATAATTCATTAGAAAAAAAAGAGTACTTAAATAAGATACTTATTATTGGAAGTAAAAAAATAAGAGGAACAAATAGTAATAAATCCCATTTCTTAAATATCAATAAGCATAAAATTAAAATAATGCTCATTATTAAGGTATTGTATAAGGCTATTTGAATTTGTTTTAAAAGATATTTTTTGGCATCAAAGTAGCTCATTTTTATATGAATTATATTTTCTCTTTTTAAGGAAGGAAGACAACCAATAAAAGACACGATAAATAAGCTTGCTATATTTAGATTGTCATTATGGTATTGGTTTCCCATTACGTTTAAAAAGATAATCAATGGAATAAAAAGAATGAGTTTGTTTTTTCTAAAACTAATATGCCAGAAAGGGTCAAATAATCTGAAAGGGTATCTGATAATTTTGATTCCTATTTTACTTATTAGAATCAAGAAATATAGTATTACAAAATGAATTATAAGAATGTCCCATCTTTGGTTTATTACATAAATGAATATAAATGGGGAGCTATAAATTAGATATTCTAAGAACAATAAAAGACGATAGTTTTTATTGACTTTTAATAACTCAATATCTTTTCTGTTTTGGTGGTAAAATGCTAATTCCAAAGTTGTTATTAAAAAGTAATAACTGTATTTTGGAAACACTTGATTTAAAAAGTAAATTACAATTGTATAAAAGGCTAAAAATAAAGCGATTGCTAAATAATCATCCTTTGGTAATATCTTCCTAAATCGTATTACAATTAAGTACTTTAATATTTTTATCATGTGTTAATTTAAATCAAGAATAAATTTTATACTTAAGTGGTTTTAAATTTACTATTTCTATAGAGATAAGCTACCATTTTTAGTATTTTATAACAATCCCTGTTTATTCCTTAGATCAAAATACTCTCCTTTTGTGCAATAGCATTGTTTTTAAGCGATAACTAGGTAACGTGGGCTACATACACATAGTTGCAACAGGAACATTATCGGTAGTACTACGAATAATACCACGACTCTGGCGCTTAATGTCGACTTTAATTATTGGTAATAATGCCAAGAAAAAAATAATTGCTGAAACCAGAACCTGGTAAATGGAAATGTTCTTTGTTTTGTTTTTTGCAATAAGATTTTCAAGGGTGTTTATCGGGTCTGAACTGAATTTCATGATTTTCAGCACTACCTATCTTATAGGTTCTACCAATTATCTTGTACGATTAGATTTTTTTCTAAGATTCGGAATAATTAAATCAAAAATTATTAAAGTAACTATCAGAAAGTAAAGGATAGGCTTTTTGTATACAAAATCTATATGTAAAAATACAATTGATAATCCATAGAGTATAGTAATTACATAAAGTACGATTCTAATTTTTTTCATTTGATGTAACATTAAGGTTTTAAATAATTTGATTTTTTTCATTCTTGTATTTATCAAAATACAATTTGATAAATACAAGTGCAATTAACAATCGGCAACCTCTATAAACCCATAGATCAACATCCCAAAAGAATAATTCACGAGTGTCTCTTGTATCAAATAATGAATAAAAGAAGCTTATTGAGAATAACAGACTTAAAACAAGATAAAAGTTTTTTGATAAGTTCATTAAAAATTAATTTATTTTATAAATGAACCTATAGCATATCCTAATAAATAAAGAAATGAGGATAGTAAGATTACAATTCGGATTCGCTTTAATAATTTTGATGATTTCATAAATAAAATTTTAATAATTTAGTAGATTTCTTTTAAGATTAAAGAGCTTTAAAATCTAGTGCGTATAATTGTAATATGCTTTTCCACATAATGTTCCTATAAAATAGATGAAATAGGTAACTATTATGCATACATAGATTGCTTTTATTAGATTTTTTTCCTTTGTTCCAAATAAAAGAGTTGATAGCGATAATTTCTTTTTCATAATTTTTTGTTAGATGTTATATATATTTCACGAACTTATTTTACATGATTAGATTTTTTTTGATGTAAGAATATTTATTTAATCTTTTGTCATTTTTTAGAATATTGCAAGACTTCTTCAAAAATAATCAATTAGATTCTTTCTTTAATATATTAATTTTTGATTGAATTTCAAATGAATATGTTAAAGACATCTTTTCATATACCTGATATAATTCAAGTATTTTTTTAGATTGTTGTAATCGTTTTGATACATCTTTTTCAAGTGAAAATCTAAAAAACAATAAATTGGTAAAATCTTTAATGTTATCCAAATTTGTGCTTCCAATTATTTCTAATATTTCAGAAGATTCTTTTTCTAAAAGGGATTGTGTAGAATGATTAAAAGTTTTTAAGTTGAATTCATTTATATAGTCAACAATGTTTTCTATTTCTGATGGTTTTTGCTTTGTCAATGCCATTAAAAAGTCAGAAAATTTTTTAATGTTTCTGAGAATTAAGTCTTTATTCGTTTGCATTATGTATTTTTTTAATCCGTTCTATTTGTTTGATAAAATTCATAGTTAGTATTAATTAAAAAATGATGAACCAATAGACATTATATAAGTTTAAACAACTTTTGAGAAAATCCCTATTTATAAAAACGAAATCTAGTTCATATTTAATGATTAAACCATCATAATAAATTAAAAAAATACAACAATAAGTTATTTATGAGTTCAATCTGAGATTAGAGTTAGAATGATAAAAAGAAGTTAACATTTATTAATTCTTTTTTACCAGAAATACTTCTCAATTACATTTAAAAGAAATAAGTATAAATGTATTTACGATCATCTATGTCGGTATTATAAAACAATAGCTTATCGGCAATCAGCTCCAATTGAGTTTTGATTACAGTACTCCTAAACATTAATCGTTTTTTTTGATTAATTTTGGCTTCTATTTTTATAGTACTATGCAATTTATAATTAAAGAACTTACTACAATTGCCGAAATGGTTGCTCAAATTGATACCATGCAGTATTTGTATCCTAATTTAGGTTTGGATAAATACGAACAATACCTTTCGGAAATGGTCCCTCATAATTACACTCAAATTGCTGTTTTTGAAAATGATGTTTGTTTAGGAATTACGGGTTGCTGGTCTTCTACGAAATTGTGGTCGGGAAAATATCTTGAGATTGATAATTTTGTTGTGCATCCTGATCATCGTTCAAAAGGGATCGGAAAATTATTGACAGATTATGTTGAGAAAAAAGCACTTGATTTAGGGTGTTCTAATATTGTTTTAGATGCTTTTACGGCTAATTTTGCAGCACATCGTTTTTATTATAATCAAGGATATGGGCCAAAGGGGTTTCATTTTGTAAAAATTCTAGATGAAAATAAGTTGACTTAATATAAAAGAGCACAACATTTTCTTAATGAATCAACAAAAACGATATTAAACAAAAGAATTGGTTATTTTTGTTTTATAAATTTTATCACTACAATTATTTTGGGATTATATAAAAATCTTTTTAAACAGACAGCTATTTACGGGCTTGCAACAGTATTGCCTCGAATGCTTAGTTTTTTATTAGTACGACTATACACGGGCATTTTGCCAACTGCCGAATACGGAGAAGTTTCTATTGTGTTGTCGTGGATGGTTTTCTTTAACGTAGTTCTTTCTTACGGAATGGAAACAGCCTTTTTTAGGTTTTATAATTCTGAACCAGATAAGAAAAACGTAATTGCTACTTCTACAATTTCTATTTTTTGGTCATCGATTATTTTTCTTTTTGCAGCATTAATTTTTAGAAATACACTAGCAACTCTAGCTGAAGTTGATGTACAGTTTGTTACCTATTCCGTTTGGATTTTAGTTTTAGATGCATTGGTTTTAGTGCCCTTTTCAAAACTTCGTGCCAATCAGCGTCCAATGGTTTATGCAGCAATAAAAATTGGGAATGTAATAGTTAATCTTGTTCTGAATATCTTCTTTTTGATGTACTTACCTACACTTGCAGCAGAACACCCTAACTCAGTTTGGGATAATTTATATGTTGAAAATTTCCAAATCGCTTATATTTTCATTGCAAACTTGCTTGCAAGTTTAGCTACTTTTATAGTATTATCTCCAAATTACCTTTCGCTTGGACGAAAATTCGACCCAGTGTTATGGAAAAAAATGATGAAGTATGGTTTACCAATTTTGGTAGCAGGACTTGCTTTTGCGGTTAATGAGCATTTCGATAAAATATTATTGGGGTATTTATTACCAGAAAATATTGCAAAGTCAGAGGTTGGAGCATATTCAGCCTGTTACAAATTGGGATTGTTCATGGTGCTATTTGCAACAGCATTTAGACTAGGGATTGAGCCATTCTTCTTTAGTCATGCCAAAAATGAAAATGCACCTCAAACATATGCTGTCATTACAAAGTATTTTGTGATTCTAGGTTCTTTGATTTTGTTAGGGGTAATTGTTTTTGCAGATATTTTAAAATTACTTCTACTAGATAATAAATCATATTGGGAAGCTATGAAAGTGGTTCCCTTGATTATTTTGGCCAATTTCTTTTTAGGAATTTATAATAATTTATCAGTATGGTACAAGCTAACGGATAAAACAAAAATTGGTGCATATATATCGATAATCGGAGCAATACTGACTTTAGTTTTAAACTATCTATTGATCCCAAAATACAGTTACTACGGATCAGCAATTGCAACAATTTCTGCTTACGGAAGTATGATGCTTATTTCATATGTTTTAGGAAACAAGTATTATCCAATACCTTACGATATGAAAAAAATCGGATCCTATTTAGGAATTTCGATTGTATTCTCTGTTATTTCATTTTATGGATTCAGAGAAAATTACTTTATAGGGATTCCTTTACTCCTTTTGTTTATTTATTTCGTTTATCATAACGAAAAAGATACGATAAAGGGAATACTTAGTAAAAAATAATAATTTCAAGATTTACAATTAGAATTAAAAATATAAAAATGACGATTAATATTATCAACAAATCACAACACGCTTTACCTAACTACGAAACAATAGCTTCGGCAGGAATGGATTTACGTGCTAATTTATCTGAATCAATAACATTAAACCCATTAGAAAGAACAATAGTTAAAACAGGACTTTTTATTGAATTACCAATTGGTTATGAAGCACAAGTACGACCTAGAAGCGGATTGGCAGCAAAAAAAGGAGTAACGGTATTAAACTCACCTGGAACTGTTGATGCTGATTATAGAGGTGAGATAGGAGTAATTTTAGTAAATTTATCCAATGAAGCTTTTGTGATTGAAAATGGAGAAAGAATAGCACAGCTTATTATTGCCAAGCATGAAAGAGCTGAATGGGTTGAAGTTAACGAACTTTCTGAAACCTCAAGAGGAGAAGGTGGTTTTGGTAGTACAGGAGTGAAGTAGTTATCTGTTGCAGTTTTTAGAATTCAAAATTCAAAATTCCAAGTTGAAAATTCAAAATTTTTTAATTTCAACTTTAAAATTTATAAGTTGTGAAAAAATTTGATTTACATGAAAGGCTAATTGATTTTGCAGTTCAAATTATAAAAATAACGGATAATTTAAAAGCAACAAAGGCAGGAAATCATCTGTCAGGTCAAATTGTACGTTCAGGAACTTCACCATCATTAAATTATAGTGAAGCTCAGAGTGCCGAATCTAGAAATGATTTTATTCATAAGATGTCTATTGTGTTAAAAGAACTTCGAGAGACTCATTCTTGTTTAAAAATCATTTTAAGAGCGGAGTTATATTCAAAAGAAGAATTAGATTTAAACGTCGCAATAAAAGAAAATGATGAGCTAATTTCAATATTTGTAAAAAGTTTGGAAACATCAAGAAATAAAAATAAGTAAAATAATAAGTTTGAATATTCAACTAGGAATATTCAATTTTGAAATTATAGAATATGAAAATAATCGTTCCAATGGCGGGTCGCGGGTCAAGATTAAGACCACATACTTTAACTATTCCTAAACCATTAATTCCAGTTGCAGGGAAATCAATCGTGCACCGTTTGGTAGAGGATATAGCAAAAATACTTAAGGAGCCCATTGAAGAGGTCGCATTTATATTAGGAGACGAAGCTTTTTTTGGTGAAGATGTTGTGTTAAGCTTACAAGAATTAGCACAAAGTTTGGGTGCTAAAGCATCTATATATCGTCAGGATATGCCATTGGGAACAGGACATGCAATTATGTGTGCCAAAGAATCTTTATCAGGACCAGCAGTAATTGCTTATGCAGATACTTTAATTAGAGCTGATTTTGAATTAGATCCAGAAGCCGATGCTGTAATTTGGGTAAAACAAGTGGAACAGCCAGAAGCATTTGGAGTTGTTAAGTTAAATGCTAATAATGAAATTACAGAATTGGTTGAAAAACCAAAAGAGTTTGTAAGTGATTTGGCAGTTATTGGAATATATTACTTTAAGGAAATAGAGATTCTTAAAAATGAACTGCAAACAGTTTTAGATAATAACATTCAAAACGGTGGAGAATATCAAATCAATGATGGTATTAAAGCCATGATGGCTAACGGAAAAGTTTTTAAAACTGGTAGCGTAGACGAATGGATGGATTGTGGTAATAAAGATGTTACAGTTGAAACGAACTCTAGAATGTTAGGGTTTTTACACAATGATGGGGAACATTTAGTTGATTATGATGTAAAATTGGAAAATGCTACAATTATTCCGCCATGTTATATTGGTGAAAATGTAGTCTTGAAAAATGCAACTGTAGGTCCAAATGTATCTTTAGGAAAAGGATGTCATGTAATTGACAGCACTATTAAAAATAGTTTGGTGCAAACCTATACTCAAATAAAAAATGCTGATTTAGATAATGCGATGATAGGAAATCACGTTAGTTATAACGGTAAGTTTACAAGCATTAGCATTGGTGATTATTCGGTTTTAGAATAAATAGCAGGTCAAAAAGGGTTCGTTTTTACTTAAAATCAATAATAAAAATGAAAAAGAGAGTTTTAATAATTGTATTTATGGCATTGATTGGAAATCAGGCTTCGATAATGGCTCAAACCGAACCAGAAGATATTGCTATGGCTACCAATGAATTTCAGGACTCTTTTTATGAATCGTTATTACAAAAAGGCATCGAAAATTATGATAAAGCAATTACTGCTTTGCAAAAGTGTGAGAAGCTTCAACCTAATGATGCAACAGTTTATTTTGAACTGGGTAAGAACTACCTGTCTTTAAAAGATTATAGAAATGCTCAAAGTTCGTTTGAAAAAGCAACTCAGTTAAATCCAAATAATAAATGGTTTTGGTTGGGTATTTATGATGTTTGTTATCAAACAAAGAATTATCCTTTGGCAATAGAAACCATTCAGAAAATTATTCCTTTTGATGAGGAGTATAAAGATGATTTGATTTCGTTGTACATGATTACAAATCAATTTGACAAAGCACTTTCGTTGATTAATGAAATGAATGAGAAGTTTGGAAAATCAGATGAACGAGAATTATATAAGGCACAGATTTTGTCACAAGGAAAATATCAAAATGTTGAAATAGAAAACCTTCTTGATCAGATTAAGAAAAATCCAAAAGAAGAGTCTAATTATATCGCTTTGATTACATTGTACGCAAAGAATAATGATGCTGACAAAGTACTGCAGATTACGCAACAATTAGAAAAAGCAATTCCTACATCAGAGTGGGCGCAAGTAAGTTCTTTTAAAAGTTATTTAGATCAAAACCAACCAGAAAAAGCAATTCAGGCGATGAATGTCGTTTTAGCAAATTCTAAAATAGACTCGAAAATAAAACATCGAATTTTAAATGAGTTTTTGATTTTCGTAGGTAAGAATCCGCAATTTGCACCAGATTTGGATAAGGCAATTGTTTATTTTAAGGATGATGCAAATGTAGATGTTGCAAAAGAAATTGGAAAGTTTTATCACAGTAAGAATCAATTTGCTCAGGCGGTAAAATATTATGAGTTGTCGGTAAATTCAGCTTCGCAGGTAGATATCGAAACTAATTTACTTTTGCTTCAAGCATATACCGAGACCAAACAATACGAACCAATGGCTAAACGTTCGGTGGTAATGATAGAGACATTCCCAACGCAACCACAATTTTATTTTTATTCAGGTTTGGCTAATAATCAACAGCAACAATTTAAAAAGGCAAAAGACGTTTTAGAAATGGGACTTGATTATGTTGTAGATGATCTAACTTTAGAAGCAAATTTTAACATTCAGTTAGGAGAAGCTTATAATGGTTTAGGGGATATGAAGAAAAAAGAAGCGTATTTTGCGAAGGCAAATCAATTATTAAGACAAAAAAAGTAAATTCTGATGAAGAAATATTTAATGATCTTGTTACTCGTTTTTATCGTTTCGTGTAAATCGAAATCAGGTGCAGTGCAAGGGAATAACAATAAAGAAGAGGTAAATCTTATTTCTGCGAATAAAATTATTGACGGACATTACAATAATAAATTACAGTTTTCGACTTTATATATTAAAGCCAGTGCCAAATATTCAGATGATAAACAAAGTCAGAATGTTACAGCCGAGATAAAAATTAAGAAAGACGAACAGATTTTGGTAAGTATTCGTTTTCTGGGTATTACAATGGCTAAAGCTTTAATTACGCCAAATTCAGTGAGCTATTATGAAAAAATAGGAAGCTCTTATTATGAAGGAGACTTTAGTAGTTTAAGTAAATGGTTAGGAACAGATTTAGATTTTAATAAAGTTCAAAACCTTTTATTAGGTGCTGCAATCGATGACTTGAAGAAAGGTAAATATATTGAAACGTTGGTTGATAGAGTATATCGATTAGATGAAGCGAAGGAGACAGATATCAAAAAATCATTTTTCTTTGAAGCCGATACGTTTTTGTTAGAGAAAGAACAAATTTCGCAAACGTCAAAGAATATCATGATGCAAATTGCATATGGAGATAATAAAACTTTTGATCAAGGGACGCTTCCTAGATCTATTGCTATAGAAGCAATCCAGCCAAAAGGGAAGACAGAAATCAATTTAAATTACAATACGATTACTTTTAATGAGGAACTTTCTTTTCCTTATAGTGTTCCAAATGGATATAAAAAAATTATAATTAAGTAAGTTTGCAAAAATATATTTTAAAGATGCCAAAATTTCTCCTAAGCCTAATTTTTATTTGCACCACTTCATTGATGTGGGCACAAGATTCGCAACAAGAAAAACTGGAACAACGTAAAGCTCAGATTCAACAAGAAATTAGAGACAACGAGAAAATGTTACAATCAGTAAAGAAGAAAGAAAAATCTGCAGTGAATGTTTTTATCGTTCAGTCTAATAAAATTAAACTTAAAGAAAAGCTAATCAATACTACCGAAAAGCAAACCAAGCTTTTGAGTAATGATATGTATATTAATCAAACAAAAATTAATAAACTTAAGAAAGAGTTAGAGGTATTAAAAGAAGATTATGCCAAGATGATTCTTAAGTCATATAAAAGCCGTTCAGAGCAGAGTAGAGCAATGTTTTTATTGTCTTCAGAAAACTTTCTGCAAGCTTATAAGCGTGCACAGTATATGAAACAATATACAAATTTCAGAAAAAATCAAGGAGAAGAAATTAAATCAAAATCACTTCAATTAGCAGATTATAATGCAAAACTTGATGGGCAAAGACAGGTCAAGAAAAAGATTATTGCTGAAAACGAAAAAGAAAAAATAACTTTAGAGCAAGAAAAGAAAGAACAGCAAAAGCTGGTGAATTCGCTTAAAAAAGATAAGAACAAAATTATTGCTGACACGAAAAGTAAACAGCAAGAATCGAAAAGAATCGACAGACAAATTGATCGTTTAATTCGTGAAGCTATTGCTGCGGCTAACCGTAAAGCTGCTGCTGAAAAAGAAAAAGCAACAGGAACAAAATCGGTTGCTGTAGTATCAGACACAAAAATTGCATTAACAGCTGAAGCAAAAATACTTGCGGCTGATTTTAAAGCCAATCGAGGGAAATTACCTTGGCCTGTAGAAAAAGGATTTGTATCATTGGGTTATGGAGATCAACCACATCCTATTTATAATACATTGGTAATTCATAATAGTGGTGTCGAAATCACAACTGAGTCGGGTTCTAATGCAAGAGCTGTTTTTGAAGGAGTTGTATCTAGTGTAATGGTACTATCGCCAATAAACAAAGCAGTAATGATTCAGCATGGTGATTATTTTACAGTATACCAAAACTTAAGTTCGGTATCTGTGAGTAAAGGAGATAAAGTAAGCATTAAACAAAATATTGGTAAAATTAGAACTAGTGGAGAAACAGGAAAAACGACTATTAAGTTCCTAATACTTCAAAACACAACGTATAATAATCCGCAGAGCTGGTTGTATAATATGTAATATAAAACGGGACTTATGTCCCGTTTTTTTATGCTTGTATTTGATTTAATCGTATTGTTCTAAAAAATATCTCACAACATCGGTTGTTGTAACGATACCCTTGAGTTCACCATTGTCAACTACAGGTAAGGCGTGAAATTCTTCTTTTACAAAAATTTCAGCTAAATCTCTTATAATTGTATCCGATGATACTGTCATGGGTTTTGCTGTCATTACTTGAGAAATCGAAAGCATATCCAGGATGGCTTCATCAGCTCCTTCCTGCCCTTCAAATAAAGCACCAAAAGTTAATCGGTTTATATCTGTTCGGCTTATAATACCAATGACTTCTTTACCTCGAACGATAGGAATGTGTCTAATAGTGTTTTTTCTAAGTTTTTCAACGACTTCTCTTAATCCATCATTTTCATTTGCAGTTACTACTGTTTTAGTCATTATGTGACTGATTGGTTCTCTCTTTTTCATAATAAATTGTGTTGTTATTTCTTTATTAAAGATGTAGAATATTTCTGATAAAAAACATGATTTTTGTCACCTTTACAAAAAGAAGAAATGAGGGAATAATTATCTCAATTTTGGGTTTTTATTAAAAAAGAGTACCGAAATTTGTGCTAAAGGAAATAAGAATATAAAAATGACCGTATTGTTCATTTGAAAATGTATCGATTGAAATTTAAAATAGTATTTTTGCATTATGGAAACAAATAGACAGAAAAAAATAGGCGGTGTCATCCAAAAGGATTTGGTTGATATTTTGCAAGGTGAAGTGAGAAAAAATGGAATTAATAATTTGATAATTTCAGTATCCAAAGTTAGCGTAACTACAGATTTATCTGTGGCAACAGTATATTTAAGTATTTTTCCTCAGGAGAAAGCCAAAGAAACATTGGAAGCAATTAAGTCAAATTCGACTTTGATTAAACATGATTTATCACAACGAGTACGTTTGCAATTACGTAAAGTACCCAATTTAGTGTTTTTTATAGATGACTCATTAGACTATATTGAGAAAATAGATAATGCTTTAGCAAATAGAGATAACCCTATAGAGAATCGTGATCTTTTAGAAAAAAGAAGAAAATCATAGCTTGAACTTTCCCCTTTACATAGCCAAAAGGTATATTTTTAGCAAGAGTAAAAACAATGCTATCAATATCATAAATCGTATTGCCAGCCTTGGAATAATTGTTGGTACAATGGCTTTGTTTGTGGTTTTATCCGTTTTTAGCGGATTAAAAGTATTCAGTCTTTCTTTCACAAATGAAATAGATCCGGATTTAAAAATTGAAAGCACTTATGGAAAATCATTTATGGTTACTCCAGATCAGGATAGTCAAATTAAAAAAATCGATGGGATTGCTTCGTATACTAAAATAATCGAAGAACGGGTTTTGTTTATTTTTAATGGAAAACAACAGGTAACTTATTTAAAAGGAGTTGATCGTAATTATCCTATTGTAAATGATATTAGAAAAAAACTCTTTAATGGTCAATGGTTAAAACCGGATACGTATCAGGTTGTTGTTGGTTATGGGATTTCGAAGAACTTTTCAATGGGAATATTAGATTTTGAGAATCCATTGCAGGTATTTGCACCAAAACCAGGAAAAGGAACTATAGAAAACCCAGAAGAAGCATTTAGTAAAACAGATGTATTGCCAGTAGGCATATATTCGATAAGCGAAGATTTGGATTCTAAATATGTTTTTGCTGATATAGGTTTGGTTCAGGAGCTATTGGAGTATAAACCCAATCAGATTTCAGGAATCGAGTTTAAGTTAAAACCAAATACAGACGAATCAAAAATTGATTCACAATTACAAGCAATTTTCAATAATAAAGTTACCACAAAAAACAGAGCACAACTTAATGCGTCTTTGTATAAAATGCTTAATACCGAAAACATTGCAGTTTATTTAATATTTACACTGGTAATTATTGTAGCCCTTTTTAATTTGATTGGAGCATTAATTATGATGATTTTGGATAAAAAAAGCAACTTGAAAACGCTATTTAATCTTGGAACAGAAATTAAAGATTTACGAAAAATATTCTTGTTACAAGGAACTTTACTTAGTGTCTTTGGAGGTTTAATAGGTCTTGTGCTGGGTGTTATTTTAGTTTTGTTACAACAGCAGTATGAGCTTATAATGATTACTTCAACACTAGCTTTCCCAGTTGTTTTTACTCTTGAAAACGTATTTATTGTTTTAGGAACTATTTTTTCACTTGGATTTATAGCTTCATTAATAGCAAGTACACGCGTTAGTGTAAAATTGCTAGATTAGATTTTTTTTTATAAATTTTCAGGAAAAATACATCAAAGAATAAAAGCAGGTAAAACAGTCGTAAATAAAAGCTTTACAATTATTTTTTTGATTTTTTGATAATGAGGTAAAAGCAGTAAAAAGCGAGGTTTGTCAAAAGTAAAATTACTAAAAGATTACTTTTGGATATTGAAAACACACAAGATATTGCCATGTTAACAGGCAAGTGTAGAAGTTTTTTCATTTTTACGGAGCGAATAAAAATATTTCTATTACGACAAATAAACAAGCAGCGGCAGATGTTGAATTTAATTTTGATGGCGTAAAGCAATAAATTAAGTACTTTTTTTAACAAGTAAAATGTTTATCTTTAGCCTATCAAAAAAAATAAAAAATGAAGAAAACAGCCATTATCCTTGGATTATCAGCATTGGTTGCATCTTGTAATCAGTCAAACAAACAGCAAGAAAGTACTCAACAGGCAACAGAAACTATCGTTGAATTAAACGATGTGAAAACAGAAAAAACAAAAGCCTCTACCGATTTTAATATAGAAGATATCCCTTTTTCTACTGCTGATATTGGTAGTTTTCCTTTTTTTACACTTCCCAAAGGTTTAAAATCAATGAATAAACCTTTTGAAAGAAAATTTGATGTTTGTTTTTTTCCAATCAATGGTGTAATGACTCCTTTTGAAGGTAAACTGTATAAAATATTCGTTACTAATGAAAAAGGCGAAGAATATTCTCAACGTTACTTTGAAAAAAGTATGGAAGATTATTTAACTTCCGTAGGAGCGGTTAAGGTTTTTGAGGGTGAAATAACTAAAGAAGAATATGACCGTTATCATAAACAAGATCCTAATAAAGGAGGAGAAGGTGATATTGGGTATTGGGATCAAAATATGAAGTTTTGGGTATTAAGAACGAAAGATAATGGAACTGTTTTTATACAGTACACTTCTGATAATGCAAGTGGAAGATTAAACATTTTACAGCAAGCTGCTTTTAAACAAACCATCACTAAAGTAACAGCTGATGATATTGCTAAGGATTTAAGCAAAAAAGGAAAGTCGATTTTGTATATTAATTTCGATTTAGATAAATCAGACTTAACCGCTCAAGGAAAGGAAGTGGTAACACAAATTTCAAAAGCACTACAAAAAGACAAAAGCTTACAAATTGCTATTGAAGGTCATACCGATAACAGTGGTGATGTAGCACGCAACAAAAAGCTGTCAAACGATCGTGCGAATTCTGTAATGAATAATCTAATAGCAAACGGAATTGATAAATCTCGATTGACTGCAAAAGGTTTTGGTTCTGAAAAACCTTTAGTAGCAAACGATTCGGAAGATAATAAAGCTAAAAACCGTAGAGTAGAATTAATAAAAGTTAAATAATATTAAAAAGCTGCTTCTTCATAAAAAAAACAGTTTTTTTAATTTATAAACAATGAAAAAATGCGTCATAAGTATTTTATTATCTGTGTTTTTTCTGGTTATTTTTAGCTCTTCAGATGAAGTCAAACTAACTCATGATGACAATAATGAAGTCATCAGAAAATCTTTTACAGAAGGTATCTATTTTTTATTTTGATAATTTTGAGTTATGCAAATGCTCAGCCCCCACAAATTCTCGAAAGACATTATCATTGGAATAGATGCAAAACATTTTTTTGTCTGTACAACCTCCTATTTATATTTTTTGAGTAAAGTAAAATGCTAAATGTTTATAAATATAGAAGTTAAAAAATATATACAACATATCGATTCTTAAATTTGATGCGTCGTATTTGTTAAGTTTTGTATATTTGCCATGAGCTAACGGAAACATACTTAAGAGCAAAGCAATAAGGACTATTACCAAATCGTTTCCTGACTTCTTTGGTGATTTTTATAAAGGCTTAGTATTCAGTTAATACAGCTTTTCTCTGAAAACTTTAAAATAAAAAAGAATAATACTTATATTTATCATCTCAAAAAAACACTACGCTATGATAGTTTCTGCCTAGTCCTATTTTTATTTTCGAATAATTAGGATGTCTTCAATTTTTTAAAGTCCAGCCAGCATATGGTTTTGGACAATTTTATCATTTATCCTTAATTATCATGACAGAAACAACAATACAGAAAAGTGTATTCTCACGAATTTTTTCAACAATAAAACAAGCAATCAAAGGAGATGAATCTTTTGATTATACTTCAGGTAGTATAAAAAAAGCAGTTATCCTTCTAGCTATTCCAATGGTATTGGAGATGCTTATGGAATCGGTTTTTGCATTAGTCGATTTATATTTTGTTGGCCATTTGGAGCATAGCAGTTTTGCTATTCAGGCAGTTGGACTAACAGAGTCGGTTATTACCATTGTTTACTCTATAGCAATCGGTATAAGTATGGCCGCAACAGCTGTTGTTGCTCGCCGTATAGGGGAGAAAGACCCAGTTGCCGCCGCAAAAGCAGGAATGCAAGCCATTATTATTGCTTTTGCAATCAATAGTGTAATTAGTGTTTTTGGTTTTATTTATGCCAAAGAGATCTTGTTACTTATGGGGGCTTCTGTAGAAGCTGCCGAATACGGTTATAGATTTACTCAAATTATGATAGGCGGAAGTTTATGTGTGATGCTTTTGTTTCTTATCAACGGTATTTTCCGTGGGGCAGGAAATGCTGCTATAGCTATGAAAAGCCTTTGGATTGCTAATATTTGTAATATCATTTTGTGTCCTATTTTGATTAATGGATTTGGCCCAATCCCAGCTTTTGGGTTGGTAGGTGCAGCAATAGCAACAACTTCAGGAAGAAGTATTGGTGTGTTGTATCAATTGTACCACTTATTTAACGGAAAAGGCGTTTTAAAGATTATTTCATCTTATTTTATTCCTGACTTTAAGCAAATTAAAGCTTTGGTAAAAATTGCTGCACCAGGAGTATTACAATTTGTTATTGCATCATGTAGTTGGATTTTTCTTGCACAATTAGTTGCTACAACAGGAGGAGACCACGGTTCTGCAGGGTATCAAACCGCATTGCGTATCATGATGTTTTTTATTCTCCCAGCATGGGGATTAAGTAATGCCGCAGCAACTTTGGTTGGTCAAAATTTAGGTGCCGAACAAATTGAACGTGCCGAGAAATCTGTTTTAACGACTGCAAAATACAATGTTATTTTTATGGCAACAATAATGCTTATAACATTCTTTTTTGCAAAATATATAGTTTCATTTTTCACCTATGATATTCTAATACAAAATATAGCTGTTGAAGCTTTACAGATTATGAGTTCTGGATATATTTTCTACGGAATCGGAATGGTATTAATAAATACCTTTAATGGGGCTGGAGATACCTGGACGCCTACATTGGTTAATTTTGTTGGATTCTGGTTGTTACAGATTCCATTAGCATATGTATTAGCGAAGCATTTTAAAATGGGACCAACAGGTGTATTTATTGCTATTCCAGTTGCAGAAACGGCTATCACTTTGGCAAGCATAGTATTGTACAAAAAAGGAAAATGGAAACGTATTCAAGTGTAAAATATAATTTGTACAATATTTCTTAAATATTCTCGTTGGAATAGACTAATCAAATCAAAACTAAATTAGTATGAAAACCAACATCAAAATTTCTGGAATTCTTAGTGCAATAGTATTATTTTGTCTTTTTGCATTTAAGCCATTTGAAGAGAAAAAAGTAATTGTAATTGACGCTGGTCACGGTGGTCATGATTTTGGAGTAAACATGCACGGTTTTCAGGAAAAAAACATTTCTGAAGCGATTGCTAAGAAAATCAAAGAATTTAATAAAGATAGTAATCTAGAAATTGTGCTACTTCGTGATGGAGATCATTTTATGGAATTGAGCGAAAGAGTTTCAATAATAAATAATCATAATCCTGATTTGGTAATTTCATTACATGTTAATGCTTCAAAAAATGCCGATACAAATGGAGTTGAAGCCTATATTGCATCAAAGAAAATTTTTTATAAAAAATCGAAAGAAACTGCAGAGAAGATAGTTAATGAGATTTCAGGAGAAAACCTTTTAAAAAGAAGAATAGGAGAAGCACCTTTTTATATTTTGAAAAATACCAATTGCCCAGCCTTAGTATTAGAAATGGGATTTTTATCGAATAACAATGATAGAGAGTACCTTATTAGTGAGAATGGACAAAATGAAATTGCAACTAAAATTTTAGAGTCAGTAAAATAAACAATAATCATACAGCATAAAAAAGACCGTCTATTGACGGTCTTTTTTTATACTATATTGAAAAGAAAACATCTTTGTCAAAGATTAATCTATAGTTTAAACAAATTCATATCCAGCATATACATCCTGGATTTCGTTCATTACATTAAACAGTTCTTGAGGATCATCAATTGTAACTAGTTTTTGTTTGTATTCTTTAAAAGAGTGTATTCCTTTAAAGTAATTGGTATAATGACGACGCATTTCTACAATTCCTAAGCGTTCTCCTTTCCATTCCATCGACCACGTAAGATGGTTTCTTGCGGCTTCTACGCGATCACCAACAGTTGGTGCGGGTAAATGCTCACCCGTTTCGAAAAAGTGCTTTATTTCGTTAAAAATCCAAGGATATCCAATTGCAGCACGACCAATCATAATACCGTCGATACCGTATTCATTTTTAAATTTCAATGCTTTTTCTGGACTATCGATATCTCCATTTCCGAAGATAGGCATCGTAATTCTCGGGTTGTTTTTTACACGGGCAATATGTGACCAGTCTGAATGGCCTTTGTACATTTGAGCACGGGTTCTTGCATGAATCGTTAACGCTTGTACGCCAATATCCTGTAGACGTTCTGCTACTTCATCGATGTTTATCGAGTTATCATCCCAACCTAAGCGGGTTTTTACAGTAACAGGTAAATTAGTACTATCAATAACCACTTTGGTTAAACGTACCATTAAATCAACGTCTTTTAGAACTCCTGCACCAGCACCTTTACAAACTACTTTTTTTACAGGACAACCAAAGTTGATATCGATTAAATCAGGATTTACGGTAGTAACAATTTTTGATGACATTGCCATCGCTTCTTCATCTCCACCAAAAATCTGAATTCCAACAGGACGTTCGTAATCAAAAATATCCAACTTCATTCTGCTTTTAATTGCGTCACGAATTAATCCTTCCGAAGAAATAAATTCCGAATACATTAAATCTGCTCCATGTGCTTTACACAATCTACGGAACGGTGGATCACTCACATCTTCCATAGGAGCGAGTAGTAAAGGAAATTCAGGTAATTCTATGTTGCCAATCTTGACCATCTTCAATATTTTTTGCAAAATTACAACATTTAGTTCAATTTGTACCAAATTGAGGTTCAAAGGTTCACAGATACAAAGGTTCACAGGTTTTTGACTTCCATATGTAAACCTTTGTCCCTCTGAACCTTTGAACCTTCTTTAAACCTTTCTTAAGAATCTCTGTTGTCAAAAAAACGAATTGGTTTACGACTCAATGGATTAAAAACCAATGAATTTAATATTTCTCTAGAAGTATATTCTATTTTTGGAGTTACTCTTAATTTGGCTCTAAAGTGATCTTTGATTGCATGTAATAATTCATCCGATTGATTTTTTACAGCAATCTTAATCAGGATTTCGTCAGTTCCTAAGTCATTGGTGGATATCTCAATGATGTGATTTTCGATAGCATCAAAATCACTTAAAACATCATTCATTGCAGGTGGATAAAGGGTTGTTCCTTTGTATTTTATCATTTGCTTTTTGCGCCCGATAACTGGACCTACACGCAACGTGTTTCTTCCACAAGCGCAAGGAGTGTCGTGTAATTGAACAATATCACCAGTTTTAAAACGTAATAAAGGCATGGCTTCGATTCCTAAAGTGGTAAAGGTAAGTTCACCAACTTCGCCATTCTTTACTCGATTGTTGTTTTCATCTAGAACTTCTACAATAATTAATTCGGGATGATGATGTCCTCCATTTCCATGTTCACATTCGGTAAAAGCAGTGCTCATTTCGGTTGAAGCATAAGTTGAGAACAATTTGATGTTCCATTTGTCAGTGATTTTTTTAGACAAAATATTCATCGAAAAATCCTGATTTCTTAATGATTCACCAATACAGATTGCACCTTTTATGCTCGAATTATTATAATCGATATTATGATTTTCGGCATATTCGATTAGTTTTAACAAAAATGAAGGAACGGTTATTAAATAAGACGGATTGTATTTTAAGATGGAGTCCCATTGTAATTCGGGGATTCCTGCCCCAACACGAATTACACCCACTTTTAATTTTCGCAATCCCAAAAAGTAAGCTAATCCAGCCATGAACTTACGGTCAATTGTGGTCATGAGCTGTACAATATCGCCTTCTTTAATTCCTGCACAATCAAAAGAAATAGCCTCATTATAAGCCAATCTGTCTAAATCGGCATCGGTTAAACCAAAAGTAACAGGATCACCTAAAGTCCCTGAAGTAGATGAAAAATCGATAATTTTAGAGATCGGTACGCAAAGAAAATCATCATTATTGTTTTGAAGGTCTTCTTTAGTGGTAACTGGTAAAAGCTGAAGATCTTCTAGAGTTTTAATAGCAGAAATATCAATTTTTTTCTTTTCGAATAGATCTTTATAAAAAGGAGATTTCTGACTGATGTAAGTCAAAAGTTCAGTTAATTTTTTCTCTTGAAAAATTTTAATTTCTTCTAAAGAACCTTTTTCTATTTCTGGGATCATCTTAACTTGCTTTTGATTTTTTTAATATATTTTTCGACTTTCTGTTTCTCAGGAAGTGTTGTAATTTCTTTTGTTAGTGCTTTTTGAAAGTGCTTTTGTGCCAAAGCATATTCTTTTTTCTGATAAAAATACAATCCCACTTTATAATAAACTATCCAGTAATCAGGGTTTAAGGATTGATATTCCTGAATAAATTCAGTAGAAATTGTGGACTTATTTTTTAGATAAACATCTATTTCATGGTCCTCAATTCTGAATTTTTGATAATTTTTAAATTCGGTTGTTGATAAAAAAGGATCTTTAGAAATATTTAATTTACTTTCAGACAAAGATACAATTGTATCGGTTTGTTCACGATTTTTAAATATTTTATTCAAGTCATAACAAACGAATTCGCCCAGTTGATAAGGATTGGCAGATATCCAAACTAATTTTTCTTCGGGTTTAAAAATTATACCGTGATGAGCCATTAATTGATTTAGAGATTTTTCGTTACCATAGCCCAATTTTATATTCTCTAAACCTTCTTTATTTCTAAGTATTTCAGATGCTTTTTCAGGGTTTATTTTTGGAGTTTCTTCAAAAAGTTCAAGCATTCTATCATATCTATATTTTGAATGACTGCTGAGAATCTGTTTTTTATTTCGGTTGTCATCTTTTAAAGCTTCACTTTGGAAATGATTTGAACAAATAAGCTGATTGTTATTTGGGACCTCATACACTCCAAATTTGTTTGGAGATACTTCTATTAAAATGGCTTTATTGTCGTTGGCACTTCCCACCATTATTGATTCTGAAACAAAAACAGTTGTTTTTTTTGCAATAGCAATAGCTTCATCGATATTGGTTGCATATTGCAGAATTTGGCGAGTGAGAATAGAAATTGGAGTTTTTGCAATCAGTGGAATTTTAGATTTTCCAGCGTTTATGGTTACTGTTAATCCTTCCTGATTCATTCCTGAAACAGCTCCAATCATTCCTGGCCAGGTTACCATCATAAACGGATGACCTGTTTCTGGTTTTATAAAAGCTACTATTTTGTCTTTCGCGAAAGCATCATTTACATAAAAATCAAAATTGCGTCCAAGGATTAAATTTCCATCTTCTGATTTTTCTCCCCATGCTGCAAATGAAGAACAGCCTACCAATGCCAAATCTTGTAGTGCATGTCCGATATCATGTGCTGCATGTAAATACAAATTGCGTAAATATTGTGATGCGATTGCATCGTAATCATGAGATGTATATTGAGAAACACCATAAATTTCGGTTTGATATTCTTCGGGAACATTGAGATATAACTTCCTGTTGTACCATTTTAAAAAGTTTCGAAGTATATTTTGTTTAAACTTTGATGGGACTATATCTTTAATTTTAGAGAAAAATATACGTTCCTGTTTTTTTAAGAGAGAGTCGGTTAATGCTCCTGAATTAAGGCCAATCTGATAAGCATCTCCTTCTACATAGAGCTCCCAAAGACCTTGTTTATTTTTTAAGAAGAAATTGTTTCCTGATGAAAATACTGAATCGGATTGTTTTTTTACAATAGGTAAAATAGTATCATAATCTGAAATTTTGGGCTGATGATGCATTGATTTTGAAGTACCACATGATAGGCACACCAACAAAAAACCGATTAGTAAGACAACCAGAATTCGTTTTTTCATAATCAAATTTATTCAGAGGCCTGATTGATTTTAGTTACTAGATATTCTTTTCCAACTATTTCTGAGCATGTAATAACAGCGCCTATAGTAACTCCTAACACACCATGCATATTAATACTTTGTCCCGTTAAATATAGGTTATTAAGTTTAGTTTTGGAAGGAATAAATGACTTCATCGGATTATTGGAGTCTTTTATATAACCATACATATTGCCATTATGACCACCAATATAATCACGATAAGAGAGTGGACTCGATGTATACATTGATTGAATACAATCTTTTATTCCAGGGAATTTTATCTCTATCTCATTTAAAAATTTAGTTGCTTTACGAGTTTTAAATTCATCATAACTTTCACCACGATTATTTTTTTCTGCAGTGGTATTAAATGTATTCACCCATGGTAATAAATCATCGAATTTCATGTAGGTAATAAAAGTCATTCCATCAGCCCATTCTTCTTCTTCCTTGGATGCATTCATTGAAGCCATATATGTTTTTGGCCATGTATTTTCATCATATTCATGTGCAGTCCAAACTTCATTACTGTTTTTAAAATGGTAGTAGTTATGATTGATATATTTGAATGTTTTTGGTTTAAAAACCAAGTACAGACTAAACGCTGATAGTACTCCTTCGAGATTTTGAATGCGATTGTAAAATGATTTTCTAAAATTTTCCTCACCAACCATTTTTAAAGTGGTTTTGGGTTCAATGTTAGAAATGAAATAAGTTGCTGAAACTTCGCTTCCATCTTTCATTTTAACTGAGGTTACATCATTATTTTTGGTGTTAAAATGAATTACTTCTTTGTATTTATGAACCTCTCCACCGTGTTTTTTTAATTGTTTGATGAGTTGTTTTGTAATTTGGCTTCCTCCATTTATACATCGCCAAGAGCTTTCTATATAGGAGTTTACAACTAAGGCATGTACATAAAAAGGAGATTTGTCTTCTATACCAGCATATAAAAAATTAGAACCTGCAAGTACAGCTCTTAATTGTTTATTCTCAGTTATGGAATCAATAGTTTGTTTGGCATTTAAAGTTAAGATATCGGTATCATATTTTCCTTCCCAGCACAAATTGTATAAGGGAAACAAATCGCAGGTTTCTTTTACTTTTTTGCAATAATTTTCTATTGCTTCTTTTTCTTCTGGAAAATGTTTTAATAATTGATTAACGAAGTTTTTATATCCCTGTGCATGTGGATATTCTTTGTTTTCATTTTCAAAAGATATGATATCAAAACCATCTTCATCCATTTTTTTTAATTTCAAATGATCTATAATTCCTAGATATTTGAAATATTTATGCAAGTTTTGTCCTTCACTCAATCCTCCTATATAATGGATTCCTGTGTCAAAAATAGTTTTATCTCTTACAAAAGTCTGAAGGTTTCCGCCAAACTGATTATTTTTTTCAAGTACACAAACGCTATATCCTTCTTTAGCAAGAATGATAGCCGAAACGAGACCACCTAAACCGCTCCCAACGATGACAACATCATAACGTTCTTTCATGCTATTCTTTATTTAAGACTAAAATTTTGTCTTCTTTATTTGTACAAGTATAACCAAAATTAAGCAATGAGTCTTTTAAACTCGAGCTGTTTATTAAAATTATGCAAGAAGATACAGTAACTATTTCTTCGATTATAGAACTATAATTTTCATTAGAAATTAGAACTACATCATATTGCTTTAGTAACGCAGGATTCAGATTTTCCAGATGGTGGATGGCCCTTTTCTTAACGATATAATTTGTTTTTGCAACTGCATGTTTTTCTTCATCGGTTGTATAGGAATCAACTTTTCGTTGAGGTTCTTGCAATGTTAATAGTAAATCAAGTTGACCATAATCATTGTTTAAATGTAAAATCTTGGCTTTTGAATTGATGTATTTGTTTAACGAATAATAGGCTTCTAAATTGGTATTTAGATTCTTTTTTACATTATTTATTATTTCTAATTCTTTGTAATCAAAACTAGTAAGAATCATTTTTTTGAAATAATCTGAACCCTCAAGTTGTTCGCGTATTTTTTTGAATTCGGATCTAAAGTAGGTGCTTATCTGTTTCGTTCTTTCGGTATAATTCTTTCCAAAAGAAAGATTTTCAGAGGTAATTCGGTCAAGAATAGAAACGGTTATTGAGCCGTCGTATATAATGAAATCCCCTTTTGGTAAGACTTCGGAAGTACCATGAATTACAATCGGAACAATGTCCAGATTAAAATGCTCGGCAAGATAAAATGCTCCTTTATGAAATCTTTTTATTTGATTGCTTTCAGATCTTGTTCCTTCTGGAAATACCATTAATGAATATCCTTCATCTATTTTTTTGCGCAAATGTTCGAGACCTCCTTCTAGTCCTTCTGATACTGGATAAAATCCAGCTTTTTTTACAGTTGCTCCAAAAACAGGAGAGTTATAAACCCAGTCGCTTACCAGATAGATGATTTTTGGACTTAACATTCCAACTGCCAGAATATCCAAAAAAGAAGAGTGGTTGGCAATGATTACAGCAGGTTTTTTGAAGTCCTCGTTATGAATATTAATTACTTTTTTACGTACAAAAGGATTGGTATATAAAACAGATTTCATGAATTTTGAAATCAGATATCTAAAACCGTTCATTTTTGTTTCTTCTTTTAAAGGAAGAATTTTCATGATTGTCAAGCAAAAACCAGATATTAAAGCACCGCCAAGACCGTAATATAAAAATGATAATATTCCATTTATGAAAGAACGAAGCTCAAATGGTGCTTTTCCATTTTTAGGGCGATTAGACAAAAATAGTTTGAATAAAATGGGGTAAAAGATGAACGTAATGATTAGTGCTGCAAATACTCCAATTAATGAGATTGACGAAATAGATTGTAACGCTGGATGTTTGGCAAATATTAATGCGCCAATTCCTAGAATAGTTGTTATTACAGCTAGGATAATTGATGTTCTATAAATTGCAATTTCATTTTTTCCAGTTGTATATTCTTTCTGTAATGCACTAGTCATGAAAATACTAAAATCGACACCATGCCCGAAAATTAAGGTGCATACAATCATACTGAAAATGTTCAGTTCGATATTAAAAAGCCCCATAATACCAGCAGTTACAATTCCGGTTAATGCAATTGGGATGCAACTTATGATAACTAATTCGACTCTTCTGAAAAAGAAAAACAGAATAAGAATTACAGCAACAAAAGAATAATTTACAAGAGAATTGAAGTCGCTGTTAAGCGTACTAAAAAAAGTTTCATTCATCTGTTGGCGGTCAATAGCCAATAAACCATCTTTGGCAGAAGTTGATTTTACAAAAGGATCACGTTGTTCGGGTGCGACTTTTACTAATGTCGAAATAGTGAAAAATCCATTTTTCTCACTAATAAACTCCTGTAATTGCAATGCACTTATCTTTAAATAATCCTGATAGGAGATAGGTTTAAAGTTAGCATCAAGATGGTCAAAAAATGCGGTGTATGTAGTGGGTTTAAATCCAAGTTTGGCACCTTCGCTTATTAATTTAGATTTTAAAAGCTGTTTTTTATTGGCATCCCAAAACGAATTCCATTTGTCTATTTTTTGTTTTTGCTCCTTTTGCGAAAGCATAATTCCTCCTACAGAACTATAATTTAGTATTTTATTTTGTTGTTTGTCTTTTGCGAGAGCATCAAAAAGCTGACTGTTTTTTTGCAAAACGTCTTCCATACTATTTCCGTATGAAGCCAGATAAATTGTTTTAGAAGTTAAACTTGTTGTGCTTTCTTCAAGATCTTTTTCAGCCGCTTTGATTTCTTTTGGAACAAAGTTCAATTGCGATAAATCATTATTAAAACCAACATCGTTATATGTAAAGCAACAAATAATTGTAATTAAAACGCAAAACCCAATTAGAAATTTATTGTTATGAAATGAAAAATGAGCAAGTCTGTCAATTATATTTTTTTTATGAACAGAATTATTTTCTTTTGGTTTGTATAAATGTGGAACAATGAGCAGGGAGAAAAATGCAGAAGCCATTACGATTACTGCAGCAAAAATACCTAAGTCGTTTAATGCATCTGATTTTACAAAAAGCAAACATAAAAATGCAACGGCAGTTGTTGAACTGCTCATGATTACAGGCATTGTAATGTCTTTGTACAAGGTTTTTACATCGCTGTTATGTTTGTAATGTGTAAGGATATGAATGGAATAATCTATTGTAATTCCCAAAAGTATTGAGCCTATCCCTAATGATATAGCCGAAATTCGTTCTTTTACAAAATATAAAAATGCAACCGCAAATAGCGCCCCAAACACCGTTGGAAGGAAAATAATTAAAGGGATAAATACTTTTCGATAAAATAGAATCAAAATCAGCATTAGCGTAATCATTGCAATAGTTGTAGTAAGTACAATGTCACTTTTAATTTGGTTGGCATTTGCAACTGCGATAAGGGCTGAACCAAAATAACTAATCGAAGCTTTTGCTTTGAATTGTTTATTTAAATTGTCTTTTATAGTATTGAGTTTTGCAGCAAAAATGGAATTTTTTTCTGTTTCGCTTGAAGGCAGATTAGAAGTAATAAACAGGAGTAATTTCTTTTTGTCTTTGGTCATTACAAAACCATTATCTAAGGTAAAATCATCACCTACATTTAATTGTTGTAATTTTTTTAAGGCTATAAATGAAATTCCTAAAGGATCTTGTAATATAAAATCTTTGGTGATAAACCCTGAAGGAGAAAGTATTGATTTGTAGTTTCCTTGCACAGTTGCTGCAATACTATCTTTTTGCAGTTTAGATTGAATAGTTATATAATCGTTATCATCTAAAAAAAGGGGGACGTTATTATGAACAAAATCAATAGTTTGTTGGATGTTCTCTTCGTCTATTTTTCCTTGTACAGCTGTTATATAAGGTTTGCAAGTTTTGGCAATACTGTCTGTAAAAACACCAGCCATTTCTTTTAAGTCTTCCTCGGTTCCCTCTTTTTCAAGCTGAAAAATTACAGTAATCTTATCCGCAAAATTAAGTTGTTTTAGTACTTTGGCAGTAACATCAGTCTTATCATTTGTTGGAATAAGTTTGGTAATATCTTCTTCAAATTTAATTTTAGAAGCAAAAAATCCAAATATAAAAAGCACTGCGATTGCCAAAAAAACCGAGAGTGATTTTCTTCGATTTACAAATAAATGTATGGCGTAGAAATAATGATGCATGCTTATTGTTTTTTTAACCACTGATTACAGGGATTCACACAGATTACTCTCGTTGCGAATATAATTTTTTTTAATCCTTTAGTCTGTGGCAAAATATTTAATTTAATTGTTGATTTTATTTTTTGGTGTACTAAACAATGTTAAGACCAAGTAGGTTATTGATCCGAATAATAATGCCATTAGAGATGCTAAAATAAGACTTCCAACAACATATTGTGTTATGTTTTTTGAAACGTCAGAAAGAACCATTGAATCATTTTGTGTTAAGGAACTATTGTTTGCTATAAAAAGACTTCCCATTTTTAGAGATCCATATATTACTAATGGAATTAAAGGAGGTAAACTAATATTTGAGGCTACAAAAGCAATGACTTTATTGAGCTTAAATAATGTGGCTAAAAAAAGAAGTAATACTGTTTGAAATCCCCAAAATGGTGAAATTCCAATAAATACTCCTAAAGCAATGGCCGCTGATTTTTTAAAATTAGATTCGTCGCTTTCTAGAATATCTTCGAGAAGAAATTTTTTAAGTCCTTTTTTTTTAATTTTTCGAACTAAATCTCTTGGTTTGATATAGACAAGAGCAATAATAACCAATACCGTATTTAAAATACTAATTCGGGTAAAATCCTTGAATGGGCGAAAATGTGAAACTCGCTCCAGCGGATCGTATAAAACTTTAACAGGGATGTTTTTAACTGGAATTCCTTTCCAAGCAGAACGCACAATTACCTCGATTTCAAATTCAAATTTAGGAGTGTAATATCTTTCAGGGATTAACCGTAAAGGGTACAATCGAAATCCAGATTGCGTGTCTTCAAGACGTATTCCTGTTTCAAACCAAAACCAGAAGTTTGAAAATTTATTTCCAAAGCTACTTTTTTTAGGCACATTTTCTTGTGTCATATTACGACTACCAATGAGTAAAGTATTTGGCTCGTTTTGAATAAAATCAATGAACGAAGGAATGTCTGAAGCAAAATGTTGCCCATCTGAGTCTATTGTTATTGCATACTCATAATTTAAAGCGGTTGCTTTGTTAAATCCGTTTTGTAACGCAACTCCCTTTCCTTGATTTTCGGGATGGTGAATTTGGATGAGGTTTGGAAAATTTTCTAAAATTTGACTTGTTCTATCTGTAGATCCATCATTGACTACAATAATATCCTTAGTGTAGATCAATATTGAATTAAGAACTTTCTCCAACGTTTTGTTATTGTTGTATGTGGGTACAATAACACAAAAATTAGTTTGAGCAAGCTGTTCTTCTTGAGATAGAATAGGTTTCATTTTGTGATTTTTCTTTAACTACTTTATCGTTTGTTTTTCTGTTGTAGAAAACGTTTAGATTCAGAATTATATTTTTCTATAAACATTACTTAGTTTTACAGCAATTGTTTCGTTAAAATAAGTCGTGTTTTTCACTTTTACTAAACCATCTTCGGTTGTGGTAATGTCTAATTCTAAACGCAATTCCGGAGTAACTTCTGGATTAATTATCGCCATAAACTTTGCATTACTAAGCGTTTGTATCGTTAAATTACTTTGCGTGATTGTTTCTGAAAGTTCTTTTATAATTTGTATCATACATACTCCTGGCATTATAGGATTGTCTGGAAAATGCCCTTTGAAGACATCATGTTTATCATTTATTAAAATGACAGCATCATATATAGAGCCACTTGCGTTTTCTAATGACAGTATTTTATAAAAGTCTTTTAAAACCATAGATGTGTTTTTATTTTACTTTAAATGTATAGGTGATTCCAATTTGAAATACTTGATTTAAAATAATAGTATCGTAGTAGTAATCGTATCCATTATCAATTCCATCATATCCGTAAATATCGATTAATCCTTGTTTAAATCTCGCTTCAAAGGTTAAACCATTAGGTAATGTATATCCGACACCACTAACAAAAGCAAGGTCAACTCCAACAGGATTGTAATCATATGAAGGGAAATTGTCATTTATTTTAAAATCTACTGAAGGGCCACCTAATATATGAAATCCGCCTCCAGTAAAATGATATTTAGCAACTGCACCTAATGAAATATAATTTAATTCGTAGGTTCTTTTATTTGACCTGCTTGACCCTAATAAATATTCACGAGTTTCTGCGCCTTGTCTTGTATAAGTTAGTTCTGGTTGAAGTGTAAAATACTTATTGAATTTTATAGCTATTAATCCACCAGCATAAAAATCTGTTTTTGCGTTGCTAGATCCAAAATTGGTAAAATTTGAAATATTTAAACCACCACGAATTCCCGGGCTAACGGTTACTTGTGCATGAGATTTTATAAAGCCGATAAAAAATATAAATGCGATTAAGGTTAATTTTCTCATTTTTGATTTAATTTGGATGATTAGTTTAAGTTTTTATTCAGGTTTAAAATAATTCAATTCAATTTTCAACTTTATATTTTGATGTAAAATCTCAATTTTCTCTGCAAAATTATTATTTTCTGAACTAAAACGAATAGTTATCTTTTCTTTTGTTTGAGAGGCATGAATTACTTTCTCTAATTTTTGATTGTCTTTAGATAAAAAAATAAAATTATATTGTTTGCCATCTTTAGATTGATAGATGGTATTGGTTTGATCTTCAAATTGTTTTTCAATCAAGTAATTTTTTCTAAGAAGCAAACGAAAATCTTTTTTTAAGGTCGAAATAAGAATCTTTCGGTCTAATTCGGATACAATTGAGTTGACTTTAAAGTTAGTTTCAGAAATTTCAAAATCTAGCAATTTATTGCCAAATTCGGTTGTAAATACAACTCTATGAGTAGTGTCATTTATTTTCTTGGCAATAAATATCCCTGATAATTCATGACCATAAACCGTTATGTTTGCTTTATACACATAATCAATTTCGGGACTAGAAAAGTAAGGTGCTTCATAAGATGTTTTTTCTAATGGTTTTGGAGTGTAATTTCTCGTAACTTTTTGACCACAAGAAAACAGAAAACAGACTAAAAAACAACTAATTAGTAAAAACGGAGTCGTCGATTTTTGCATTTATCACTTTGTTTTTAAGTACAATTCGCGTATAATCTTCAGATGATTCAAGCAGTTTTACCTGAACAACCGTAGCGTCTTCTTTATCAAAAGTTAATTCTATTTGTTTAATGTATTTCTTTAAAGTTACATCTTTTGGAATGAACTTGGCAATATTCTGATTTTTTGATTTAAAATAGCTGATACTAAATTCTTTATCGTCAAACATATCGCCACTCACGCTGCCTACAATGAGCTTATTTATTCGGCCAAAAATTTTACTGTTTCCAATGTCTACAGCACTTTTTTTACCTTCGTCATTAATCAAGATTTTGTTGTTCTTAAAAACAATACTATAATTATATGGTTTTTTGTATTGCCATTGCAATAAGTTAGGCTCTTTAAAAATCATCTTTCCTGATGTTTCGATATCCTTGGATAAAAAATCTAAATGTTTATACTGTACAAAATCAGTACTTAATGTTTTTATTTTTTTAGAAACGATATTAACTGATTGTTTGAAAGTTGTGATTTCATTGTCGGACATTTTCTGTTCTTGTGCGAAAGAATTCAAAACGAACAGGTTCAGAATAATAACGAATAAATATATTTTAGACTTCATATGCTTTAAGATTCAAAAGGTTTTCAACCGAAATCACGGTATAATTGTTTTGTTGCAAGAACTGCAAGAACTGTTCCAAGACCAAAACGGAATGTTTTTCGGTATCGTGCAAAAGTACGATTCCGCCAGGAGAAATTCGCTTTATAATACGATTGTAAATGATTTTTTGGTCTTTAAGACCACCATCAAGTGATCGAATACTCCAACCAATTACTTTATGACCACTTAGTTGTAAAGCTCTGCGAATTGATGGAGTTGTTACACCATATGGAGGTCTGAAGAATTGTATTTTTTTTGAGGTAAATTTTTCCAGAAGCACATCGGTTCTATTAATTTCTTCTAATATTTTTTTAGCATTGTAAAAATCAAAAAAAGGAGAATGACTATAAGAATGATTCCCAACCTGATGGCCTTCAGATAAAACACGTTCTATGATTTCTGGGTGTTTCTCGATGTTTTTCCCAATGCAAAAAAAAGTAGCTTTTACATCGTATTTTTTTAAAACATCTAGAATTCCTAGAGTGATTGCGCTTGGACCGTCATCAAATGTTAAGGCAATTTTATTTTCGGTTAGCGATGGGTTACTACAATAAGCCTTTACATGATAGTTGGACTTTATTTGTGCTGAGTTTATCGCTACTATACTCAACCAGATTATTCCGATTAAGATAAACCACAAAAAATGGATTGCTATATATTGTTTGGTAAGAAGCAATAAAAGCAATAAGATGATAAAAAATACAGTAGTTTTTTTGTGTGTTATCATTTTGAAATTAATGTAAAACTATGTTCTTTTCCGTTTAACTGATTGTATAATAAAATAGTATTATATGCAGGTTTCTCTATTGAATTAACTTTAATTAGATCTGGAATTGTCTGTGTTTTAATAATTTTAGAGCCCGTCCATAATCCAAATGCCGAGGCGGTATTATACTCTCCACATAAATGTTTGTAGTAAATCTGTGGCATATTCGCGAAAGCATTTTCCGTTAAAATTTTATAATAAGAATCAAATGTAACATCTCCATTAAAGCCTAAGATGATAGCATCGATGTCTGAAATTTCTAATTTATTTAATTTAAGAAATTCAATAATTTCAGATTCAACTTCATCTTCTTGTAGTTCGTTTTTAATTTCTACATCTACAAGTTGAGCATAAGTAGTTTCTTTTTTTTCATTTTCTAAAACAAAAAAACAAGCTCCTTCTCCATGAATATACCCTTTTGTAGTTTCGTTTAAAAGTTGGTATGGTTCTTCTCTGTCTTCTTTTATATAACCAGCCAACTTAAAAAGAGATATTGTATGATCACCATTTTCATCAACTCCACCAACTAATATTGAGTTGGCTTCGTTTTCTTCTATTTGCATTTTGGCATCTAAAAGAGCCGACTCAAAAGAGATTGCACCATTTGCATAAGTAAAATTATATCCTTTGCATTCTAATGTAAGGGCAATTTGTGCTCCAACGGTATTGTGAGTTGATTGTATAAAAGCAGTAGGTGTTAAGAATTCTTCGTTATTATCGATGATTGCTTTTAAGAATTTCTCTGAATCCTCGATGCAGCCCATTCCTGTTCCTGTAATAATAGCATCGATATTCGTGACATCGGCTTCTTTCATGGCATAAGCAGAAGCTACGATTCCATTTTTGATTCCATTAGCCATTCTTCGGCTTGCAATTGGAGAAATAAAGTCTTTGTAAACAGGTTTTTTTAAAAATAAAACAGTGTCGTTTTTATTCCATTCTGCTTCTTCCAGAAAAACAGTATCGAATGTTTTTTGGGCTGAAAGACAACCTGTACCATTTATATATACTTTTTTCATACGAAGATTATATTTGTTTTTTTTTAGCAATATGGAATCGCCATTCTTTATTTTAAATGTTATTTGGAATCTTGGCGATTTCATCTGTTTTTAGAAAATATAAGAGTGGAACAATTACCGCCAAATCCAAATGAATTTGATAACACATGTTCGATATTTTTATGCTTTAAAGTTGTTTGTGGCGTTAGATTAAATTCCTGCATTGGAGTTTCAAAATTTAAACTTGGGAAAACCACATTGTTCTGAATCGCAAGTACACTATAAACAGCTTCGATTGCTGCTGCTGCTGCCAGCGTATGTCCTGTAAAAGGTTTGGTCGAACTAAAATCGGGAACAGGTATTTCGTTGTAAATTCTAAGAATAGCTCTTCCTTCAGATAAATCATTATTGGGAGTTGCTGTTCCATGAACATTTATATAATCTATTTCGCTTGGATTTAAAGCTGCAACATCGAATGCTTTTTTCATAGCAAGATAAGCACCATCACCATTTTCGGAAGAGGCTGTTTGATGAAAGGCATCATTGGCATTACCATAACCCGAAACACGAGCGAGTACTTTTTTATTTTCTTTTTTTATAATTTCATCAGATTCTAAAACTAAGAAAGCAGCAGCTTCCCCTAGATTCAATCCTTTACGTTCATTATCAAATGGTTTATTATATCCATCAGATAATATCATTAACGTTTTGAAACCATTGATTGTAAATTTTGCCAAAGCATCTGTCCCTCCAACAATTACACGGTCTAGTTTTCCTGTTTTTATTAATCGTGCTCCAAGCATAATTGCATTTGCAGCCGAAGAACAAGCAGTACTTATTGTAGTAATCATACCTTTTAATCCAATTTCATCAGCAATTTTATGAGTTGAATCTCCACAATTATGACTAATAATATGTTTCCTTAGTTCGGGATTTTCAAAATAGTCATAATAATATTTTTCGGTCATATCCATTCCACCAACAGTAGTTGCCGAAATTAATCCCGTTTTATATTCATTAATTGATGTGATTCCTGCATTTGCAACTGCTTCTTTGGCTGCAATAGTACCAAGTAGAGCTGTTCTTGAAAAGTTATTTTCTTTACTGAGTTGTAATTGTGCGATTAACTCAGCATTGGTTTTTTTTATTTCACCAACCTTAATACTATTAGCATGAACTGTCGAAATGTTCTCGATAGTTGTAATAGCAGCTTTGTTATTTATTAATGAAATATAATTTTCTTCAACCGAATTTCCGATTGAAGAGATTATTCCCATTCCAGTTATAGCAACTCCTTTGTTCATTGGATTTTTAGACTACTTAGATTTTCAGACTTGCTTAGACTACTTAGATTTTCTAGATAAAAGTCATGAAAAACAAGAGAATAGTCTAAAAATCAAACAATTTATTATTTTAAACTTTGACAAAGCTTCTTGAAACTATTTTAATTTTTTAGACTTTAGACAATACTTTTATCTAAGTCGTCTAAGAAAGTCTACTTAGTTCTGTTTGCTTCAATATATGTCGCCATTGATTCGATTGATTGAAAAATTATTTTTCCTTCTTTCGGGTCAATTAATTTAATTCCGTAATCTTTATCTAGAATAACGATTAATTCTAAAGCATCAATAGAATCTAAACCCAAACCATCTCCAAACAAAGGGTCATTGTCATTAATGTCACCAAGTGTAATATCTTCAAGGTTTAATACAGTAATGATTTTATTTTTTAATTCTAATTTTAATGCGTCCATTGTTATTTATTATATAATGTTTCTATCGTTTCGTTTTGATATTTTTGGTTTTCTTCTTTACCAATTACGCAAAGAAAGGCTTTATATTCTTCATTAAAAAATTCAACCCATCCACAAAGAACCCTTTCTGCTTTATTGGTATGCAAAAGCGTATTGACATAATTGGTCATAAATTCTGGATTGAAGGCGTCAAATATAAAGAAAGAATTCTCGCTTTTTAGTTGATGACGAATACTAATTTCGCCCAGGCAAATGTTTGGCAACGTATAAACAAAAACTGCAGGACTTGGATAATAGTTTTTCTTATCGGATATGGATTTCTGATATTTTACATCGGTATCTAAACTCGATGATTTATTAGCTAAGACTAAAGCAGTATTGTTTTCTGTTTGCTTTGTGAGTTCAGTATCGCTCAGGTTCAATTCTGTTTCTGATTTCAAAAGTAATTCGGCACCTAAAAAGGCAAGTTTACTTAAAGAATCCATCTTGAAAAACTTAGGATAATTAATGTCAAAATTGCGATACGCTTGTTTTGAAAAGTCAGCAAAAATCGTAGGTTCTATTTTGAATATAGAAGTTCCATTCAAAACAATTTCGTTGTTTTCAATCGTACAATAATCGTATATGTATGTTTTGTTTTGAGTCATTGTTTAATTATCTTTATTCTTCGTTATCTTGTCATTGATAACCTCATTTACTTTTTTAATAAAATCATCTTCATCCTCATTTTTTACTTGGAACAAGTATTTTATTTTTTCTTTTATCTGTAAGAAGAAATCTAAAGGGATTTTTTCAAAATTTAAATCATCTAAGCAATTAAATAAATTCTGTGCCAAATAATCTAGATTTTCTTTGTCATAAGTTTTTAAGAATATAGAGCAATAGAGATAATCTTGATCTATGTATTTATTATCGCCAAATATGATTTCGTCAGCTAATGGATATATTGTTTTTTCATCCCAATTTAAAATTTCAATTGAAAACCTCTCACTATCATTTTCATTTAAAGAGTTTATAACTTCTCTAATTTCAGGTCGAACAATATATTCCCAATGATCACCATCTTTCTTATTAAGATTTCGTTCAATATATTTTTTTAAATATGTAATATCATCGTCCTTCATATTTGAATATTTATATTATGAAACCCAAGTATGGATAATTTTAGCAATTTTCCATTTCCCGGATTTATTCTCAATTATAACTAAAAAGCCTCTTCCACATCTTCCACCTCCGCAAGAAGCACCGGCAGATAGTATCCCTGATGTTTTTGTTTTATTAAACTGGATTCTTGATACTGAAATAGTTCCAACAGGCATTGAACTGTTTTTATCATTTAAATCCCAATCTCGTTGATGAGGGTATTTAGACGTATATTGAAAGTCAAATTTTTTATTATTTGCAAAAGTTTTTAGATCAAATTTGTATTCGTCTGTTTCTTTTGAAATGTCATAAGAGTATTTGGAAAGGTTAATTTCTTTGGGAAGAATTTCAGTTTCTTGAGGACTAATTTTCTTTACATCATCATAAACACCAATTAGAATTCTATTTTTATCATTTCTGATACTATCTTGGTAATGCCAATATTTTTTTAATTCATTATTATATCCAATGGTATCTTTTTTATTTGTTTTAAAATCTGTTCTTGGAGATGGTGGTGGAAGCATAACTCTTCTGTCCATATATATTGAATCAACTATTTCAAGAAAAACAGTATTGATGACACTCTTCTCAAATTGTAGTTTATCGACTTTCTCAATTTCTTTTTTTTTACATCCAAAAAAAGAAAGAAGAATAATGAATACAAATATACCTGTTGATGATTTCATGTTTTTTATCAGTTAATCTGTGAAAATTAGGGTAATTCGTGTTTAACTTTTTCAAAAACGACAGCCGTATTACAACCTCCAAATCCAGAAGCTGTTTTTAGGAACGTTTCGATATTTTTATCTTCGTTTTTCTGAATAACATTTATCGATTGACTTACGCCCAATTCATCAAAGCCTAATGAAACAAAAAGCTTGTTTTGAAGTACAGATTCAATCGCAATGACGGTTTCTAATAAGCCTGATGCGCCTAAGGTATGACCATAAAAACCTTTCAGACTATTTACAGGAACAGCTCCCATTTCTAATCGGTTGAAAGCAATGGCTTCCATTTCGTCATTAAAAGAAGTTGCGGTTCCGTGTGCCGAAATATAATCAATATTCTTAGGTGTTATTTGGGCTTCGTTTAAGGCATTTTGTATGCTTCGGTACAAACCTTCGCCTGTTCTAGAAGGGCCCGAAATATGATTGGCATCGTTTATAGAACTATCTCCTGCGACTTTTATTTTTGCGGTTGCCTGATTTGCAGAAATTAAAACTGCAGCAGCAGCTTCGCCAAGACTTACACCAGTTCTGTTTAAAGAATATGGTCTGCATGGGTAGTTACTCATTGCCTGAAAAGCATTAAAGCCAGACAAAACAAATTCTGAGACTTCATCGCCAGCAACGATAAAAATATTGTCGTAAAGCTCGCTTTGTAGTAGTCTTTTGGCAACCGAAATGGCTAAAATCCCAGATACGCAAGCATTAGAAACTACAATTGGTTGGGTTGTAAATCCAAAATAATCGGCTATTGTTTGAGCCAAAGTATGCAAATACGCATTTTGAAAATTTTCAGGTGAATCATTTTTTAATGCAGTAACATTCCCTTTTGTGGTCGAAAGTATAAAGGCTGTCTTTGAATCTAAATCTATTTTAGAATTTTTGATTATTGGTTCTAATGCCAATAGCATCATTTTCTCTATTCTCGAATAGTTGGTTTTGGAACTAACTTTCGCGAAAGCGGTATTCAGTTCGTCATCATTTATAATAGAAGCATAAAAAGGAATCGGCATTAAAGAGAGATCTTCATGCAACAGAATACCCGATTTACCATTAAGGATAGCTTTAATGTTTGATGGGACATTAAAGCCTAAAGGTGTGATACAATTGGTTTGCGTGATGTATACTGCTCTTGTCATTTTATGTTTTTTATTCCTGTCAGTTTTTAAGTTCTTATCCTAACAGGTTTCTAAAACCTGTTAGCTATTTTCTATTGATTACTACAAGGTTATAATAAAACCTTGCAAGAGAGAAATTGTATTTACTTCAATAATCCTACTTTTTGTTTCCATTCTTCATAAAATGGAGGATTAGTAAGCATTAAACTTCCTTCTTTATTTAAAAATACCTGAACAGTTTCGCCTGTACAAACAATTTCATTATTGGTATTAAAAATCTTGAATCTGAAAATTATTTTAGCTGCGGGAGTATCTACTATACTTGTTTCTACTCGTATAATATCGCCATAGCGTAAAGATAATTTATGTTCACAAATTGATTTTACGATTGGTGTTGTATATCCGCTTTTGGCAATATCAAGATATGTAATTCCGTGTTTACGCCCAAAAGCTTCACGACCATCTTCAAAATAGGTTATGTAATAACCGTGCCAAACGATTCCGAGGGCATCAGTTTCGTTAAAGCGAATTCTCACTTCTTCGCTAACTGTTAATGCAATGGCTTCGTTATACTGTTCTTTTTTTCTTGTCATATGCTAAGGAAATAGATTTTGAAAAATCCAATCGTTTATTTTTGCAAATATAGCAGGTTTAAAAGGCTTTTTATATGCTATTCCTACTTACTTACATAATTAGAAAGAGTAAGAGGATTTATTTGGTTAGGTTGTTTTTGTTTTGTGATGTTTTTTCCTGAGAATAAACTAAAACTGAAAAGAGAAAAATTAATAGACTTGTTATATTTTACAGTCAGATTTTTGATTGAATGAATAACCTGATCTATTTGTTAAAGCACATATTCAAATATATTATTTGGCCAAAACGGTTTTCATCTGACCATTGGCAATTTCTTCGTTATTTAATGTAGTAACAATATCTACTAGAGTTATCCCTGCAAATTCTTGTATAATAGTTATCGACGATTGAATTTCATCGTTACTATTTGGTAATTTTTTTATATTAATTTGTTTGATGGAGCCAATGTAGCCTATAGGTGCTTTTTCTTGTTTTAAGAAAAAAACATATCCAGTATGTAATGCCACAGATTGAGCCATATGTTCTATTAATCCAGCTTCTAAAAAAACTCCATTTTCTAAAAAAATATTTTCATCTCTAATTTTTAAACCTGCGACTAAAGAAGTTTCATTGAATGAAAACATCTTGTCTACCATTACAAAAGGAAATTTTTGCGGTAATAAACTTTCTACTGCTTCTTTATCTAGAATAGGTTTTGTCATGATTTAGGAAACTAATTTTTCGATTTTATTTGTTCGTTTGTATAAGTCCAATTTAAAGAAGTTGATTCATCTTTTATTTTTTAATTGATTCCAAAAATCAAAATAATTAAACCATTGAAGCGGGTATTTTTGAAGGATGGATTCAACGTTTTCTATATAGGCATTTAATAACCCTTTTTCATCACGATATTTTACAGTCGCTTCACGTGCATATAAATGATAGTGCAGATTTGGTTCTTTCATTGCATAAACAAAAACAACAGGTACTTTTAATCGAGAAGCTATTAAAAATGGTCCTGCAGGAAAATCGGCTTCTTTGCCCAATAATATACCAGATAAAGATTTAGATCCTTCAAGGTAGCGATCACCTGTAAAACAGATGAGTTCGTTTCGATCAAGGGCAGCGTTGATCTCAAAAATATGAGATAAGTCGTCTTTTATAATTATATGGTTGACAGTTGGTTTTTCGGTAACGCTTTCTAAAAATTTTTTTATATCAGAACGCTCCAAGTCGGTAGTGATCAAATTGATTCGGAAATTAATGTCTATTTCTTCGAAGAAATGTTCCGCAATTTCAAAATTCCCAATATGAGCACTAATTAAGATGCCACCTTTTTTTTCTGCAATCAGTTTTTTTAGCGATTCAATACCATCAAATTCATAGGTGAATTTTTCTCTCATTCCTGCAGAAATGGAGACTTTATCAATTATGGTTTGACCAAAAACATAGTAGCTTTTGAAAACCATTCTTTTAGATTTAAAATAAGAATAGCCTAGTCTTTGGTTAAAATAGTAAAGGATGGCACGATTGCTTTTTTTGAGGAAAAGAAAATAATAAGAAGCAACAAAGTATAAAAGGAAATAGGCAGATTTAACACCCGCTTTTTGTATTAAAAAAACGAATATTCTATAGCCTAAAACTGTTCCTTTTGATTTGCCATCCCATTCACTCATTAAGCAGTTTTAGCTTTTAGTTTGGTTTCGATAAGGTCATAAAAGTTTTGAAAAGTAGCAATACCAACAAAATCAACTTCAACTAATTTTACGCCAAAATTTGACTCTACAGATACTACTAAATCTACATAGTCTAAACTATCTAGTCCTAAAGTATCTTTTAAATTAGCATTTGGTTCAATATCATCATTATCAACTTCAAATTCATCAACCAAAAAAACATTAATTTTTTCTATTATCTCTTGCTTATTCATTATTTAATTTAAACTTTTTAACTACCAGTGCAGAATTGGTTCCTCCAAATCCGAAGGAATTGGACAAAAATATATCAATTTTTTTATTTAAGGTAGTTTTGACTAAATTTAATTTAGTGGCTGCTTCGTCAGGAGTTTCTAAATTGATGTTTGGAGCTATAAAGTCATTTTGCATCATTAGGATAGAGTAGATGACTTCACTAGCGCCTGCCATCCAGCATTCATGCCCTGTCATTGATTTTGTAGAACTTACATAGGGGTTGCTTTTTCCAAAGATTTCGAAGATAGCTTTAGCTTCATTTTCATCTCCAACAGGAGTAGAAGTGGCATGTGCATTTATGTAGTCAATATCTGAAGCATTTAATTTTGCGTCATCGAGAGCTCTTTGCATTGCTACAGATGGTCCTTCGACATTTGGAGTCGAAATATGTCCTCCATTTGATGAAAATCCATAACCGCCAACTTCAGCAATTATAGTCGCTCCACGTTTTATGGCCGATTCATAACTTTCTAGAATTAGAGTTGCGCCTCCACCACTAGGAACTAAACCATCTCGACCAGAATCAAAAGGTCTTGAAGCTTTGGTAGGGTCAACATCTCCAGTAGAAAATACACCTAAGCCATCAAAACTGCTCATGGCATATTTGTTGATTTCTTGTGCACCACCACAAATTATGATATCCTGAAATCCGCTTTTTATTAAAAAATAAGCAAGACCTATAGCGTGTGAACCACTTGCACAAGCGGCACTTATAGTTAAATTAATTCCTCTTAACTTAAATATTGTCGAAAGGTTCATTGTAACAGTTGAGTTCATGGACTTAAAAATTGCTCCTGAACCAATTAGGGCTGTATCTTTTTTTTCTCTAACAATGTCGGTTGCATCAATAACGGCTTTTGAAACGCTATCATTACCATACATAATACCAACTTCGTTATCGTCGAAAAAAGAATCGTCAATTCCAGCATTTTTTAATGCTTCTATAGTAGCCATATAAGCATATTCGGTTTCTTCACCAATACTCATACGTTGTCTTCGGGTCAATAAATTTTTTAAATCTGGTCTCGGAACCATACCAGTTAATGCCGATTGAAAACCAAATTCTTTTCTTTCTGCATCAAATTGTATTCCTGATTTTCCATTATACAGGGATTCTTTTACTTCATTTAATGAAGTTCCGATACATGAGTAAATTCCCATTCCTGTAATTACAACTCTCCTATTCATCTTCTTTTTTATAGTAATTTTTTAAGAATATATACCACCGTTTATGTTTATAACTTCACCAGTTATATAACTTGATTTATTCGAAATCAAAAAGCTTACCAAATTTGCAACTTCTTCAGCTTCACCAAAACGATTAACAGGAATCAATTTCAATAATTCTTTTTCGTCCAGCTGGCTTGTCATGTCAGTTCTTATAAATCCTGGCGCTACTGCATTTACGGTAATGTTTCTTTTGGCAACTTCTTGTGCCAATGCTTTAGTAGCAGCTACAATTGCGCCTTTTGCAGCAGAATAGTTGGTTTGTCCCGGAGTGCCTTTTACTCCTGAAACTGAAACCATATTTACAATACGTCCGTATTTATTACGGAGCATTTTTTGAATAAAAAATTGTGTGACATTAAAAAAACCACCTACACTTGTGTTCATAACACCATTCCAGTCTTCATGTGACATCCACATAAACAAGCCGTCTTTTGTAATTCCGGCATTGTTTACAATTGCCTCAACAATTGCTTCAGGATTTGCATCCTGCCATTTGGTTAAAACACGTTGTACTTCTTCAAAATTTGAAACATCAAATTGTATAATCTCGGCAGTTGCACCTAATTTTAAGACTTCTTCAAGTGTTTGTTCAGCGGCAATTTTATTTGAATGATAATTAATCAGAATATGGTACTCTGTATCTACAGCTAATTTTTTACAAATAGCACTCCCAATTCCTCGTGAACCACCAGTTACTAATGCGCATTTCATAAATATGTAAATTTTATTTTTTTATAGGTCGATATATTATCGCTTTTTTTTATTTACTGACTTTGTTGTCGGTTTTGTTATTGGTTTTGCAGTTGGTTTAGTTTCTGTTTTCTGCTTATCAGTAGCGATTTCGCTTGTCGTATTTTTTTCTTTTGTCTGCGAAAACAATTCGGCGTTCTCGAACCATTGATTGCCTAATACAGTTCCGTCAGGTTTTAGAAATCCCCATTTGCCTTCATTTTTCACTCTAGCTAAGCCATTTATGAATCCTTTGTCTTGTTGAGTAAATAAAGCAACGATGAATGCGTTTGCCGTTATACCGTATTGAGTTGGGATTACTAATTTCCCTGTTTCATTAATAAATCCCCAGTTCTTTTCTTTCACAGGAGCTAATCCGTTTGTACTAAAAACTTCTGCATCGCTATACGTTGGCGGAATAATAAATTCTGCTTTAGGGTTAATGTAGCCCCATTTAAATCCGATACAAACTGGAGCTAAATTTTTAGAAAAAGCTTTAGCCTTGTCATATATAGGAAGAATTGTCCAGTTCCCTTTTATGTCAATGAATCCAACTTTCCCATCTTTTCTGGCATATGTTAAATCTTGAGTTTCAAAATCCCAAATTCTATCAGCGCCTTCTACAGGAATAAATTTTCCAGCAGTTACTAATCCTAAAACTTTGTCTTTTTTGGCCCAGGCTGTGTTTCTGTAATAATTACCTATTTCTGAATATGCAGGTTCTATGATTTCTTTTCCATCAGTATTTATGATTCCCCAATTTTTATTGTTTTGAACTCTTGCAAAACCGTTTTCAAATGGTTTGATAACATCATATTTTGGTTCTAAAACAATTGCCATTTTCGAATTGATTAATCCGATCTTGTTTCCTTGCTTTATAAAAGCGACACCATCTCCAAAATCATATAACTTGTCTGTAGGAGGTGCGATTTGAACTTCTCCTTTGGTATTGATGTAAAACCATTTTTTATCTTTATATACAATAGATATACCACTATTGAAATCTTTTACATTATCAAAAGTTGCAGGGATTGCCCAAGCCCCTTTAGTATCAATAAATCCCCACTTTCCATTTTCTTCTACAGCAGCTAAACCATCAAAAAAGCTTTTAGCATTTTTATATTGAGGTTCAATACGGAAGGTTCCTTCTTTGGTAAGATATCCATATTTTCCATTTTTTTTAATTAATGCCAGTTCTTGACTATTAACAAATTGAATACTGCATAGTAATAAAAAAATAAGTGTTTTTTTCATGATTTTAAGATTCAAGATTAATAATATGAAATAAAATATTAATTATTTATGAGGTAGTCTTTTACTTTTTGAACAAAAGGATACATAACCTGATCTTCTTTAAATTTAGGAATAATTGCTCTAATATCGTCATATATTTTTTTAGATGCAGACGAAATTTGATCTTTTTGTTCTAAGTAATCAATTGCTTGAACAATGGTAATCAGTTCAATTGCTAAAACTTCAAAAGAGTTTTCGATCACTTTGGCAGTAATTACGGCAGCATTTGTTCCCATACTTACAATATCTTGATTGTCGTTATTGTTTGGGATACTGTGTACATACATTGGGTTAGACAACATTTGGCTTTCAGCTGTCGTTGAGGTTGCTGTAAACTGAACTCCCTGCATTCCAAAATTAAATCCTAAAGTTCCAAGATTAACAAATGGAGGAAGGATTTCATTAATTTTTGAATTTAATAAATAATTCAATTGGCGTTCAGCAAGCATAGTAAGCTTAGTTACTACAATTTTTAGTTTGTCCATTTCTAGTGAGATATAATCACCATGAAAATTACCACCATGATATACATGCTTGTTTTTTACATCTATAATAGGATTGTCATTTGCCGAGTTAAATTCGTCTTCTAGAATTGAACCTGCATTGTTGATGGTCTCCAAGATTGGACCTAGAATTTGCGGTACACATCTTAAAGAGTAATATTCCTGTACTTTTTCTTTAAATATTTCTTGAGTGTTTTCACCTGTATATAAATGATCTTCTCTTTTGCGAATTAAAGTGCTGTCTGAGAGATTTTGTCTCATTCTTGCAGCTACTTCTCGTTGTCCTTTGTGACGTTTTGTTTGATTTAATTCTTCTGAAAAATGGTCATCATAAGCTTGTACAAGTTCATTTATTGTGCAGGAGAATTTCAAAGACCAATCTAGTAATTTGTTGGCATGATGTACATTTACAACCCCTATTCCAGTCATTACTGAGGTTCCGTTTATAAGAGCAAGACCTTCTCTTATTTCTACTTGAATTGGCGATAGATTTTCAATTTCGAAAACCTCTTTTGTAGTTTTTCTTTCGCCTTTGTAAAAAACTTCTCCTTCACCAATTAGGGTTAGTGCCAAATGAGATAGTTGAACTAAATCGCCACTTGCTCCAACTCCCCCATGTTCAAAAATTAACGGAGTAATATCTCTATTTATAAATTCTTTCATTAAATGAATTACCGACGGATGTACGCCAGAATTCCCTAAAGAAAGTGTATTTAATCGTGCTAGAATAGCTGCTTTTACAAAAAGAGGATTTAAAGGTTTGCCAGTTCCTGAAGAGTGGCTTCTTATTAGATTATATTGTAGTTGAATTTGGTCCTCATCTTTGATACGATATTGTGCCATTGGTCCAAAACCAGTATTTACGCCATAAATAATTTTATTTTTTGAGAACTCTTTCAAGAAGTCAAAGCTTTCATTTACGCGGTCTAAGACAATTTTACTGATGTCAATTTTAGCATTACTAAAGATTATAGATTCAAATTCTTTTAAACTTAAATATTCGCCAATTGTATTCATTTAACCCTTTTTGATTATGCTAAATTAATTTTATTTATTAAAATAAATGTAGTTATTTTGATGATGGCAAATGTAAGTTAATAATTAATAGCAATTCGAATATGTTAAAGGAGTTTGTTGATGTTTTAGTAATAGGTGCGGGGCCATCTGGATGTGTATCGGCTGCTTATTTGCATAAAAATAATTGCAAAATAAAGGTCGTTGAAAAGACAAAATTTCCTAGAATTGTTGTTGGTGAGAGTTTGATACCAAGAGTTATGGACCACTTTGCTGAGGCTGAATTATTCGATAGTCTAAATGCTATGAATTTTGAGAAGAAGCTAGGTGCACGATTTATTAGAGGAAATGAAATTTGTGTTTTTGATTTTTCTGATAAATTTTCTGAAGGCTGGGATTGGACTTGGCAAGTGCCCAGAGCTGATTTTGACAATACAATGGCTCAGGAATTAATACGAAAAGGAATTGATCTAGAATTTGAGTCAGAAGTTATTGAAGTTTTTTTTGAAGGAAGTAATTCAAAAACAATTGTAAAGGATAAGGATGGAAATTTAAAAGAGATTCATGCCAAATTTATTATAGATTCGAGTGGTTATGGTAGAGTTTTACCTAGACTTTTAGATTTAGACAAGCCGTCAGCATTAGATCCGCATTCTTCTATTTTTACACATGTAAAAGATAGTAACAGACCAGAAGGAGAAGAAGGGACATTAATTTCATTTGATGTTCTTGAAACCGAAGTTTGGTTATGGGTAATTCCTTTTTCTAACGGAAACACAAGTTTAGGAGTTGTTGGGCCTACAGATTTTATTAATTCACTTTCTGAAAATAAAAATAATAGTGAAGCTTTAAAAAATGCGATTCAACTTTCGGATTATTATATTAAAAGATTTGGAGGAATCGAGTTTTTGTTCGAACCTATAAAGTTAGAAAATTATTCACGTTCAGTAAAGAAAATGTATGGAGACGGATTTGCATTAACTGGGAATAGTACTGAATTCTTGGATCCAGTATTTTCATCGGGAGTTGCTTTTGCAACAGAATCAGGTATGCTTGCTGCAAAACTGTATTTGAAACAATCGCAAGGTATTGTTGTAGATTGGGAAACAGAATTTACCGATTATATGAAGCGTGGAATTAATGTTTTTACAACTTATGTAAAAGAATGGTATACAGGAAATTTACAAACTTTATTTTTTCATCAACCAGAGAATCCAGATGTGAAACGAAAAATTTGTGCCGTTCTTGCTGGATATGTTTGGGATGAAGAAAATCCATTTGTTAAAAAACATGATAATGTAATTAAAAATATGGCTTACCTTTTAAATATGGGAATGCAAGAAATAAGAAAACCCTAGTTTATACTAGGGTTTTCTTATTTGAATTTTATTTGATGCTTTTATCTATTGAGTACTACTTTAATTATTACCAGAACTTAACATATAAAGAGGCAATTATCAATAAAGTTATTACAATCAATACGGTGGTTTGTGGTTTTAATTTAAACATTGTAGTGTCTAATTCAAAAGCCTTCGGATTTACTTTTGGACCTGCAAAACTTATAAGAATCATAGCCAGTGTAGTAAAGAAGAAAGACAATCCCATGCAAATATGGAACGGAATTTCATATGCTCCTTTCCCGTTTGGATAAGCAGTGTATAATAAAGTATCATTCCCAAAAATCATTGGGGCATATTCATTAAATAAAACAGACAATACGAATCCTAAAATCACACCTACAATAGCTGCAGTTCCAGTAGTTCTTTTCCAGAACATACCAAGAATAAACATAGCAAAAACTCCAGGGCTTATAAAGCCAGTATATTTTTGGATGTAAGTAAATCCACCAACACCACCAATTCCTAGAATATCATTCCAAGTAAATAAAACAGCCAGAAGCATTGCGGCAAAAACAGCAATTCGACCAATATTTACTTGTTGTTTTTCACCAGCTTCTTTTTGGATGTATTTTTTATGAATGTCTAGTGTGTAAATAGTCGAGATACTATTTACTTTACCCGCTAATGAGGCTACGATTGCTGCAGTTAAGGCAGCAACTGAAAGTCCTTTTAATCCAGTTGGTAAAAAAGTTAATACAGCAGAGTAAGCGCCATCTTTTCCTCCAACAAGTTGAGGTAAATGACCATTTTGATATAACACATAAGCTGCAATACCTGGTAGCATAACAATCACAGGCATTAATAACTTTAAGAAACCAGCAAATAAAATACCAGTGCGTGCAGTTTGTAAGTCGGCACCAAGTGCTCTTTGAGTGATGTATTGGTTGCATCCCCAATAATTAAGATTGATAATCCAGATACCAGCAACGTAAGATAATAAACCAGGAAAAGTTAAGTATTTATCTATTTCTAGTTGAGATGAAGTTGCGGTTGGTTTTGGGATAATCATTTTAAAATGCTCCGGAGCTTCTTGCATCAAAACTTTAAAACCTGCAATTGCGTTTTGCCCAACACCAAAATAATGCCCTACAGTCGTTAAAGCGATATAAGAAGTTACTAATCCACCTATGATTAATACGGCAACTTGAATAACATCGGTATAAGCAACAACTTTCATTCCTCCCAAGGAAATGATTAAAGCAAAAAGAGCTAATCCCACCATAATAACATGAAGATATTCCCCTCCAGCCAATCCATTAATTGCAACAGCTCCTAAGTATAAAATAGAAGTTAGGTTTACAAAAACATACAAGAACAGCCAAAAAACGGCCATAATCAAAGCGGTTGATTCATTATAACGTGTCTTTAAAAATTGAGGCATAGTGTATATCTTGTTTTTAAGATAAACAGGAATAAACCATACGGCAACAATTATTAAAGTTATAGCGGCAACCCATTCATAAGCGGCAACAGCAATTCCTAAAAAGAAACCTTCACCACTCATCCCGATAAATTGTTCTGCCGAAATATTAGAAGCGATTAATGAAGCGCCAATTGCCCACCAAGTTAAATTGCCTTCAGCAAGAAAATAAGCTTTGGCATCTCTTTCATCCTTTTTGCGTTTTCGATATATAGTGTAACCATATGTTGATACTACAACAAAGTAGATGATAAAAACGATATAATCGGCAATAGCAAGGTTTTGGTTCATGGGTAATAGTATTTTGGAAGGTAATTGATATAGTTATATTTCGTGGTTATTGTAACTTGGTTTTAGATAGATTGAAATTTGTAAATCGTTTTATGGTAGTATTTGTCTTCTTTTCTAAGTACTGAATTGGGGAATTTATTCTGATTTGGGGCATCAGGAAAATTTTGAGCTTCAAAACAAATGCCGCTTAAAGAGTGGTAAATAGCGTCTTCTTTTCCTCTGATTTTATTCGAACAGTTACCACCTACAAATACATGAACACTTGGTTGATTGGTATATACAGTCATGCGCAATCCGTTTGTCGGACTATAAAGAGCAGCAGCGATATCATTTTTGGTTTCTATAACAAACGAATCATCAATGGTAGAGGGACAGTTTGCAGGAGTCCTAAAATCAAACGGATGGCCAAAAAGATCTAATACATTTCCTGTTGGGATGTTTTCCGATGTTGTTTCTAATATTTTATCTGAATTTACAATTATTTCTTGATCAGTTACACTCGAATCATGCCCATTAAGATTAAAATAACTATGATTTGTTAAATTTATAATTGTATCTGCTGTTGTGGTAGCATTATATTCTAGCTGTAACTCGTTGTCTTCAGATAACGTATATGTTAAACTTACAGACAAATCTCCAGGGTAATTTTCTTCATTGGCTGGGCTTAAAAGAGACATTGTTATTGATGGATTTTCGCCATCAGTAACATTTTCGATCTCCCATTTTTTCTCAGAAAAACCAACAATTCCACCATGAATAGAATGATTATTATTGTTCTTGTTTAAAAGATATGTTTTGTCGTTTAAGGTAAAAATTCCGTTATTTATTCTGCCAGCATAACGGCCTATTGTAGCGCCAAAATAAGGGGAGTCCGTGAGCGAATATGATTTTAAATATTTTTCTAAATTATCAAAACCCAAAACTACATCTATAAGGTCTCCATTTTCAAGAGGGATCATCAAAGATGTAACAGTCGCGCCATAGTCGATAATAGTGGCTTGCATACCGTTTCTATTGGTCAATTTATAAGAATGAATAGCATTGTTGTCCGGCAAAATACCAAAGAATTCTTTTGTGTTTAGGTCTGTATAATGTGATTTGTGTTTTATTTTCATTATTTTTTTGTGAAAAATGAAATTCAAAAATATGTATATATTGACATGATTCATACCAGCACCTACCAGTTTTTTGTATATTGCATAAAAACCGAACTCTTATGAATATAATTTCTATCCAAAATAATCTAGGTATTCCAAAATACAAACAAATTATAGCTTCGATTGAGAATAGTATAAACAAGAAAAATCTAAAAAAAGGAGATAGGTTGCCATCGGTAAATAAAGTATGTTTGGCTTATACTTTATCAAGAGATACTGTCTTGCAGGCTTATGATGAACTAAAAAAGAGAGGTATTATTTATGCCATACCAGGAAAGGGATATTATATTAAAAGTGTTGAAATCACGATTAAAGAGAGAATTTTTCTTCTTTTTGATGAACTCAATAATTTTAAAGAAGACATTTACATTTCCTTCTTGAGGAGCATAGGCGAAGAGGTACAAGTCGATATCTTTTTTTATTATTTTAATACAAAGGTTTTTAAGAAATTGATAAATGACAATAATGGAGCGTACACAAAATATATAATCATGCCAACCGATTTAGCTGATGCCGCTTCATGCATAAATACCCTACCAGTAAATGAAGTTTATATTTTGGATCAGACTAATGAAGCTTTAAAAGCATATCCATCTGTTTGTCAAAATTTTCCAAAAGATATTTACGATGCGTTAGTAAAAGGAAAACCTAAATTAGATAAATACAAAAAGCTTATTATGATTTTCCCTGGTTTTAGAGAGCCACTTGGAATGAAAGTAGGTTTCTTGAATTTTTGTAATGATTTTTCATTTGAAAATGAAGTGATCACTGAGTTTAGAGAAAGGGAGGTTAAGGTAGGAGAGGTATATATAATTCCAAACGATAGAGATCTAGTTCGGGTTATAGAAAAATCTAAACGTCAAGATTTAAAGCTGGGTGTTGATTTTGGAATTATCTCCTATAACGAAACTCCATTAAAAAAAGTAGTAGAAAATGGAATAACGACTATTTCAACAAATTTTGAGGAAATGGGGAAAATAATGGCAAAGATGGTTTTATCAGGAAAAAAACAAAACATCGAGAACAAATCCTCCTTGATCATGCGTAATTCATTGTAATTAGTAGTTTTGTTATTGTAGTTTTTAAACTAAAGATAGTATGGGATTTAAGCATTTATTCAAAGCAGAGGTTAAATGGGGGCCTAATGAAAATGAAGAGAAACGAAATCCTAAGGATCATGAGATTATAATTGAAGGCAAACCTGTTTTAAGCGTTTCTGCCGCAAAAGCTTTTAAAGGTAACCCAAAGTTATATAATCCAGAAGATATGCTATTAAGTAGCTTGGTTTCGTGTCATATGATGTCTTACTTCTATGTTTGTAGTCAAAATGGGGTTGAGGTACTTGCTTATTCAGATAAAGCAGAGGCGACACTAGAAGTTGATTCTGATGGAAGCGGACGTTTTACCGAAGTTCGATTGAATCCAAAAGTTACGATTGCAAATCCTGATAAAATTGAACTTGCATTAGAGTTACATAAAAAAGCAAACCAATTATGTTTTATAGCCAATTCATGCAATTTTCCAATTTTGCATAATGCAACTTGCGAAGTGGTTTAAATTTATAAAATAAAAATCCGTCGAGTATTAAGAATACAAGACGGATTTAATATTTTGAATAGGAAGTAGTTTAGTCTATTTCAGAAACTCTCACGGTGTTAACCATTCCTTTGTCTTTAATAGGCATTGCTGCTAAGTTGATTAAGTAATCTCCTTTTACAACATATCCTTTATCTTTTACGATTTGATTAACATCAGTCACAGTATCATCTGTACTTACATCTTTGTCATAGTAATAAGATTTAACTCCCCATAAAAGACTTAATTGAGTTAAGATTCTTTTGTTAGAAGTAAATACTAGAATATGAGCAGATGGTCTCCAAGCCGAAATTTGGAAAGCAGTATATCCACTGTTTGTAAGTGTACAAATTGCTTTTGCTTTTATGACGTTAGCCATAATAGCTGCTTGCTGACAAATTGTTTTAGTAATAAAACGATTTGTTTTAATTTGTGGAGTATTTTGTGGAACATGAATTAGCGGAGAGTCTTCAACAGCTTCGATAATTTGTGTCATTTTTTGGATAACCTGAACAGGGTAATTTCCTGCAGCAGTTTCGCCAGAAAGCATTACAGCATCAGCACCATCCATAACAGAGTTAGCAACGTCATTAACTTCTGCACGAGTAGGTGTTAAGCTAGTGATCATTGTTTCCATCATTTGTGTTGCCACGATTACAGGAATACGTGCCGTTTTTGCTCTACGGATTAATTCTTTTTGAACTAAAGGTACTTCGTGAGCAGGAAGTTCAACTCCTAAATCTCCACGAGCAACCATTAAAGCGTCGCAATAAGCAACAATTTTATCCATGTTCTCTAATGCTTCAGGCATTTCGATTTTAGCAACGATTGGAATTTTAACATCCGAGTGTTTTGCAATCAACTCTTGTAAGTCTTGTAAATCACGTGGTGTTTTTACAAATGAAAGAGCGATCCAATCTACTTTTTGTTCAATAGCAAAAATTGCATCAGCGATATCTTTCTCAGTCAATGCAGGTAAAGATATTTTTGTATTAGGAAGATTAACTCCTTTTTTAGATTTTAGTTCACCACCTTGAATAACTACAGCAGTAACCTCAGATTTTTTATCTGTTGTAAGGATTTCAAAGATAAGTTTTCCGTCGTCAAGTAAAATACGCTCTCCAGGATTTACATCATTTGGAAAGTTTTGGTACTTCATGAAAACTTTTTTGGCAGTACCAATAATGTCTTCAGCAGTAGTAAAAGTGATTACATCACCATCGTTTACTACAACACCTTCTTCCATTACTCCTACTCGAAGTTTAGGACCTTGTAAATCTCCAAGGATAGCTGTGGTATAGCCAAACTCTTCGTTAAGTCCTCTAATGATATTGATTTTCTCTTTTACACCTTCGTAATCTGCATGCGAAAAATTAACTCTAAATACGTTCACACCTGCTTCGATCATGTCTTTTATGATCTCTCTAGTACCACATGCAGGGCCAAGTGTGGCTACAATTTTGGTTTTTTTGTTTGTAAGCATTTCTATTAAAAAATTAAATTGTTTTTTGACTTTATTTTATTTGTATCAACTATATAAACCGTTGAGATAGTATCAATGGCATTTAATATTTGTTGTATTTTTAATATATCGAAAGCTTCCTCACTCTTTTCAATTTTTAAAAAATAATCAACTTTTTTAAACTCAGGTAGTAAATATACTTTTGTGGCTACTTCCATCGAAGTGTCTGAAAATAAATCCTGATTGTCATTTGGTGAATTTTGAATGACTTCGTTTTTATTCTGAATCAGATCCCAGTAAAGTTCTTTTTCTTCGTCATAGTAATCAAATCGTGAAAAATGAGTCTCACCTTCTTTGACATTAATTTGAATTTCATTTTTACTTTTACTCAAAAGAACTGGGAAATTTTGATTGATAAAATAAGCCAATCTATAATCTTCCATAGAAGTATGTATGGCAATCAAATTATAATCAATTTCATCAAATTCGCCTAATTCTAATTTATGAATAGCCATTTCCTGAAAAAATAAGTTGTAAATATACTATTTCTATTGCTGGTTCAATAGTTAAGTTTGGTATGTTTTTGTTAATTTATAAACGAAAACGATATAGTTTTAAGAAAATCAGGTTTATTTTTTGTCCATTTTTTCTTGAAAAGCAAAATAAGCACGTTGCGATGCTTTCTCTTCTGCCTTCTTTTTGGAAGTGGCTCGCGCTCTTGCGACTACTTTATCATCAATGCTTAATTTAACACCAAATAGGCGTTCGCCACCAATGCCATTATCTTCAAAAATATCGTAATGAAATATCTTTTTTTCTTTCTGGCACCATTCGATAACCAAGCTTTTGTAACTTATTACCTTACCTTCAAGTCGAGTAATGTCAACATAAGGACTAATTACGCTATTTTGAATGAACTTTTCACAATACGCATAGCCTCTGTCTAAGTAAATAGCTCCGATAAGTGATTCGAAGATATTACCATGAATGTTTTCTCCAAAATGTTGCAGTGGTACTTTACTTTCGATAAACTGAACAAGATTTAAATCTTTCCCAAGGTCGTTTAAATGCTCTCTACTTACGATTTTAGAACGCATTTTGGTTAAGTAACCTTCGTCTCCAGCAGGAGCTTTATTGAATAAATGTGCAGCAATAACAGCACTTAACATTGCGTCTCCTAGAAATTCTAGACGTTCATAGTTAATGGGATGTCCATTTTCATCCAGTCTATTAGAAGAACGATGTGTAAAGGCTTTCTTATAAAACTGAATCGAAATAGGCGGAAACCCAAGTATTTTTTGAATAGAATCAAAAAAAATCCCGTCTTCTTGAGAACGGGATTTTGAAAATATTTTTTTGAAAATACTCATACGAAAACTAGTCAACTAATTTTTTAAATAAAACACAAGCATTGTGACCTCCAAAACCGAAAGTATTGCTCATTGCAACATTTACTTCTCTTTGTTGAGGTTTGTTTAGTGTTAAATTTAATGAAGGATCTATTCTCTCGTCAACAACTGTATGGTTGATTGTTGGAGGTATAATACTGTGTTTCATCGCTAGGATAGAAGCAATTGCTTCGATAGCTCCAGCAGCACCCAGTAAGTGTCCAGTCATAGATTTAGTAGAGTTGATATTGATGTTTTTAGCGTGATCACCAAAAACAGCACTAATCGCTTTTAACTCGGCAACATCTCCAAGTGGAGTAGATGTACCGTGTGTATTAATATGATCAACATCTTCAGGTTTCATACCAGCATCACGTAATGTATTGTTCATTACGGCAATAACTCCAAGTCCTTCCGGATGTGGTGCAGTTAAGTGGTATGCATCAGATGACATTCCGCCTCCGCCAATTTCGCAATAAATTTTTGCTCCACGTGCTTTTGCATGTTCGTAATCTTCAAGTACCAATGCTCCAGCTCCTTCACCTAAAACAAAACCATCACGAGTAGCGTCAAAAGGTCTTGATGCAGACTCAGGGCTTTCGTTTCTAGTTGATAAAGCGTGCATAGAGTTAAAACCTCCCATTCCTGCAATTGTAATAGCAGCTTCAGATCCACCAGAGATGATAACATCGCACATTCCTAAACGGATGTAGTTGAAAGCATCAATAAGTGCATTGGCAGAAGATGCGCAAGCAGAAACAGTTGTATAATTTGGTCCCATATAGCCATTTCTCATAGAAATGTGTGCGGGAGCAATATCAGCAATCATTTTAGGAATAAAAAACGGATTGAATTTTGGTGTTCCGTCTCCTTTAGAGTAGTACATTACCTCTTCTTGAAAAGTTTCTAAACCACCAATTCCAGCTCCCCAGATAACACCAACTCTTTGTTTGTCGATATTGTCATCTGTAAGTCCAGCATCTTTTATAGCTTCGTCACTTGCAGCAACTGCATATTGTGCAAATTTATCAAGTCTGCGTGATTCTTTACGATCCATAAAATCTTCGATGTTGAAGTTCTTTACTTCACATGCAAATTTCGTTTTATGTTTCTCTGTATCGTAATACGTTATTGGGGCAGCACCGCTAACTCCATTAATAAGCGCGTTCCAATACTCCTGAATGTTATTTCCAATAGGGGTAAGTGCACCTAATCCTGTTACAACAACTCGCCTTAATACCATAAATAATGTGTTTTATTAGCTTTAAACAAATAAAACCCATGCTTTCTTGATTGTATTATATTACAAAAGAACCATGGGTATTACAATATAAATATATTTTTTTGATTGAAAATCAACCCAAAATTTAAATTTTTAATAAAAAATAATAACACCCGACTTTTTATAGTTTATAAAAAAATCGGGTGGGAATTTATTATTTTTTAGCTTCCTCGATATAAGAAATAGCTTGACCAACAGTAGCAATGTTTTCTGCTTGATCGTCTGGAATTTGAATATCAAATTCTTTTTCGAATTCCATAATAAGCTCAACAGTGTCTAATGAGTCAGCTCCTAAATCATTAGTGAAGCTTGCTTCTGTTACAACTTCGTTTTCGTCAACACCTAATTTGTCTACGATAATCGCTTTTACTCTTGATGCAATGTCTGACATAATCTTTAATTTTAGAATTTAATTTGTTGGCAAAAATAAAAAACTTTATTTTAAAACCACGATTTAGTTAATAAATGTAACACTAATTTATAAAATTTATTTCAACAAAGGGGTTCGAATGTTATTTATTTTGGTTTTTTATTCCGTTTTTTGCAAAAAATAAATTAATTCGACTATGAAAAAAATAATCGTTTTTGCCTCAGGTTCAGGGAGTAATGCTGAAAATATAATAAAATATTTTGCCGAAACACAAATTGCAAATGTAGTTTCTGTGTTTACTAATAACGCCAATGCGAAAGTAATTGAAAGAGCAAAAAACTATCAAGTAAAGGTCGAAATTTTCACTAAAACGGAATTAATTGAAGGTAATGTATTACGAAAAATAAAATTAATCGACCCAGATTTGATTATTTTGGCTGGTTTCTTACTTCAATTTCCAAAACACATCATCGAAGTGTATCCTAATAAAATAATTAACATACATCCAGCATTATTACCTAATTATGGAGGGAAAGGAATGTATGGAATGCACATTCACAGGGCAATAGTCGAAAATAAAGAGAAAGAGACAGGAATAAGCATTCATTATGTAAATGAAAATTATGATGAAGGTGCAATTATTTTCCAGGAAAAAGTAGCGCTATTGCCTACTGATACAGCGGAAGACGTGGCAGCTAAAATTCATGAATTAGAGCAGAAGCATTTTCCAGAAGTTATTGATAGATTAATTAGACTCGCTTAGACTTCTTAGATTCTTAGACTTTAATTGGGGTCATAAATTTTATTCTGGATTTAAAAAAGAATTGATGTTTTTTATGAATTTTGAAGTTATCATAAAAGAGACTAATTGTTTAATAATCCAATTAATCGAACAATTTAAAAAAATCTAAGCGAGTCTAAGAATCTAAGAAGTCTAAGAGCGAAGCAAGTCTAAGCTCTAAGTAGTCTAATAAAGCGAGTCTAATATCTAAGAAGTCTAAAATGAATCAACACGAAGTACATATATATACAGATGGTGCGGCTAAGGGAAATCCTGGCAATGGCGGGTATGGAGTGGTTATGGAATTGGTTGGAACGCCACATAAAAAAGAATATTATGAGGGATTTCGACTAACAACAAATAATAGAATGGAACTTTTGGCTGTAATAGTAGGTCTTGAAAAACTTAAAAAGCCAAATATGAAAGTACTTGTTATTTCGGATTCGAAATATGTAGTAGATTCTGTTTTGAAAAAATGGGTTTTTGGATGGGAAAAGAAAAAATTTGTTGGGAGAAAAAATCCCGATTTATGGAAACGTTTTCTGATTGTTTATCGAAAACACCAAGTAGATTTTAAGTGGATAAAAGGACACAACAATCATCCTCAAAATGAGCGATGTGATCAATTGGCCGTAATGGCTTCGATGCAAAAACAACTGTCAATTGATGCCTATTATGAAGATATAGGTTCAAAAGAAGCATAAAAATAATAACGTGTCTGAGATATATTTCTTAGACACGTTATTTATAGAAATCAAGAGAGATTTAATTATTGTTTAAATCTTTAGATTTATTAAATCCGATAAGTAGCCCAATTCCTGCCATCGTAAAAATAGTAGCAGGATATACAGCGCCATCCTGAAGAGAGGTGTAAGTTGTAATAAGCAAGGCGATAAAAATTCCAATTCCACTTCCTATTAGTAAAAAAGCTAAATTTAAAACAAGTACTTTCCATATAGGAGTAGTATTGCTTTTGCTATTTGAAAAAATACTAGCATCTATACCTTTTTCTATAAGAGCTAAACGTTCTCTGTTTCTGGTAGAAAAAATAAGATAGGCAATTCCAAAGATCATTAGGAAAAGACTAATTGGTATTAACATTTGTGGACCCATAATTTTTTAAATTTAATTGATTGATATTCCATATGACGAAAGATGTTTAACTGAGGTTACAGATTTTACCAAAATATTTTTTTAATTTAGTTGTAACCTTAATGTGATTATAGTCGTCATATAGGACATGGATAAAGTAAATGATCAGTATTATATCAATCAGGTTCTTCTAGGAGAGGTCAATATGTTTGCTGTATTGGTTGATCGTTATAAAGATATGATTTTTACTTTGGCCGTAAAGATGGTGAAAAACAGAGAAGTTGCTGAAGAAGTTTCTCAGGATACTTTCATCAAAATTTTTAATTCTTTGGGTAAGTTTAAAGGAGATTCTAAGTTCTCTACCTGGATTTATAAAATTGCATACAATACATGTTTGGATTATTTAAAGAAGAATAAAAAAGAAGAACACAATGTAGTTATTGATGAGCTTAAAGGGTGTGTGGTTAAAACAACAACAAATGCTTTAAGTATTTTAGAAGATCAGGAAAGAAAGCAGGATATTCAGAATTGTTTAAATTTATTACCGAGTGAAGAAAGTTTCTTGTTGACACTTTTTTATTTTGAAGACCAAAATTTAAATGAAATAGGCAAGATTATGGATATTAGTGCTAATAATGTTAAGATAAAATTATTTCGAAGCAGAAAAAAATTAGCAGTTATCTTAAAAGAACAATTAGAACCTGAAATATTAGATTATTATGAAAGAGAGCGATAAATATTACGAAAATCTAGTTGACAAAGTAATGGCAGAAGGTACTATGCAAAAGCCTTCTGCAGATTTTACCTCTAGAGTCATGTCGCAAGTTTTGGTTTTACAGAAAACGAAAAGAATTGTATATAAACCATTAATATCAAAATCGGTTTGGGCAGTTATTTTTGGGAGTTTAGTTGTATTTATTGGATATGTAGTTTTTGCACCTGATAAAGCTGTGGGTAGTGATTTAAGTATAAGTACTTTGTGTTATTCTAAAATAGATAATTTAATTCCAGTGCTTCAGTTTTCAAAAAACACTTCTTATGCGGTTTTGATTGTTGTTGTAATGGTTTTAGTTCAGATTTCATTATTGAAGAATTATTATGATAAAAAATATAGATTCTAAGTTGTTTTTCTTGAAAATTATCGATTGATTTATTCTTGATATTGTAAGAAATTAACAGTTGTTTTTTATTTGTAAATGATTGATTTTTAAGTAATTTGATTTTTTTATTTGGTTTTTATTTTTATGAAAATTTTGGTACAACGAACCGTTGCAACTCTGAAACTTATAAAGTATCTTTGCACCTTAATTCGAAATTCATAAAATGAATAAATTACTGATTGTCGGAACGGTTGCTTTCGATGCGATTGAAACCCCTTTTGGGAAAACAGATAAAATATTAGGTGGTGCAGCGACATATATTGGTTTGTCGGCATCGTTTTTCAACCTACAATCGGCTATTGTTTCTGTAGTTGGAGATGATTTTCCTCAAGAACATTTAGATTTGTTAAAGTCAAGAAATATTGATATTTCTGGATTAGAAATTGTAGAAGGTGGAAAAACTTTCTTTTGGAGTGGACTTTATCATAACGACCTTAATTCAAGAGATACGCTAGCAACAGAACTTAATGTATTGGCAGATTTTCAACCTAAAGTTCCACAAAACTTCAAGGATTCTGATGTTGTAATGCTAGGAAACTTGCATCCTTTGGTACAAAGTAGTGTTTTGGATCAAATGGAGTCAAAACCAAAATTAGTAGTTTTGGATACAATGAACTTTTGGATGGATTGTGCTTTGCCAGAATTACTAGATGTTATAAAACGTGTTGATGTAATTACAATCAATGATGAAGAAGCGAGACAACTTTCGGGAGAATATTCATTAGTTAAAGCAGCAGCAAAGATTCATACACTTGGGCCAAAATATGTGGTAATCAAGAAAGGAGAACATGGAGCATTGTTATTTCATGATAAAGAGGTGTTTTTTGCACCAGCATTGCCTTTAGAAGATGTCTTTGATCCAACAGGAGCAGGAGATACTTTTGCAGGAGGATTTGCAGGATTTATTACACAGAGTGAAAATATTTCATACACTAATATGAAGAACGCTGTGATTTATGGATCGAATTTAGCTTCTTTTTGTGTAGAGAAATTCGGAACAGAAAGAATGGTAGCATTAGATAAAAACGAAGTAGTGGCTAGATTGAAACAATTTAAATCACTAACTCAGTTTGATATAGAACTATAAAGAATTAAGCCTCGTTCACGGGGCTTTTTTAATTTTGTTATTACAAAATAGTACAAACTACAACAACAACACAAACACAAATACAATGAGCGACGCTTTAAAACACGAATGTGGTATAGCTTTGGTTAGACTTCTTAAACCGCTTGAATTTTACAAAGAAAAATACGGAACAGCTTTTTATGGGATAGAGAAAATGTATCTTATGATGGAAAAGCAACATAACCGTGGACAAGATGGTGCTGGTTTTGCAAGCATCAAATTAGATGTTGAGCCAGGACAACGATATATAAGTAGAGTTCGTTCAAATCACTCACAACCTATACGTGACGTTTTTGCTCAAATAAACGACCGTATCAATGAAGAAATGGCTGCACATCCTGAATATGCTGGAAACGTTGCACTTCAAAAAGAAAATATTCCATATATAGGAGAGCTGTTTTTAGGACATGTTCGTTATGGAACTTTTGGAAAAAATAGCATAGAAAGTGTACATCCTTTTTTACGTCAGAGTAACTGGATGCATCGTAATCTTATATTGGCAGGTAATTTTAACATGACTAATGTTAAAGAGCTTTTCGAAAATTTGGTTGAACTTGGGCAGCATCCTAAAGAAATGGCGGATACAGTTACCGTTATGGAAAAAATTGGTCACTTTCTTGATAAAGAAGTAATGGCATTATATCAGGATTGTAAAGAAGAAGGATACTCAAAAAGAGATGCTTCGCCTGTTATTGCAGATCGATTAGATATTGGAAAAATATTAATGCGTTCAGCTAAAAACTTAGATGGAGGATACGCAATGGCTGGATTATTAGGTCATGGTGATGCATTTGTTTTTAGAGATCCAGCTGGGATTCGTCCAGCTTATTTTTATCAAGATGATGAGGTTGTAGTTGTAGCATCAGAGAGACCAGTTATTCAAACTGTTTTTAATGTACCATTTGATAGCGTTCAGGAAATTGAGCCAGGAAATGCGTTAATCATTAAAAAAAGTGGAAAAGTTTCGATGGAAGAAATTTTAACACCTACAGTTAAAAAAGCATGTTCATTTGAAAGAATTTATTTTTCAAGAGGAAGTGATGCCGAAATATATCAAGAACGTAAAAATTTAGGTAGATTAATTTTGCCTGCAGTTTTAAATTCAATTGATAGCGATACAGACAACACCGTTTTTTCTTACATCCCTAATACGGCCGAAACTTCTTTTTATGGTTTAGTTGAAGCTGCTCAGGATTTCTTGAATCAGAGAAAAAATAATTATATAATAGCAAATAGAAATACGCTTACTGCAGATACATTGCAAGAACTGCTTGCTGTAAAAATACGTACAGAGAAAGTAGCTATTAAAGATGCTAAATTAAGAACCTTTATTACAGAGGATAGTAGTCGTGATGGCTTAGTTGCTCACGTATACGATGTAACATATGGGGTTATAAAACCAACAGATAACTTAGTTATTATTGATGATAGTATTGTTCGTGGAACTACGCTTAAGATGAGCATCATAAAAATGATGGATCGTTTAAATCCAAAACGAATTGTAATTGTATCATCAGCTCCGCAAATTCGTTTTCCAGATTGTTATGGAATCGATATGGCAAAGTTGGAAGGATTGGTTGCTTTTAGAGCTGCTTTAGAATTGTTAAAAGAACGTAATTTATATCATATAGTAGACGAGGTTTATGCTAAGTGTAAAGCGCAGGAGAATTATTTAGACACAGATGTTGTAAATTATGTTACTGCAATTTATGCGCCATTTGAACCACAAGAAGTTTCGGATAAGATCGCAGAAATGTTAAGTTCGCCAGAGATTAAAGCTGAAGTAAAAATCATATTCCAAACAGTAGAAGATTTGCATATTGCATGTCCTAAGAACCTTGGGGATTGGTACTTTACAGGTGATTATCCGACTCCAGGAGGGAATAGAGTAGTGAATCGAGCTTTTATGAATTTCTACGAAGGAAAAGACGCTAGAGCGTATTAAAGCATAATGAAAGGTTAAAACGTGCATTTCATCGGTTTTTTTTACCGTTTATCTTAATTGTTTGGAGAAAATGCACTGCTAACATACTTTTGAAGTACCATAACATTAGTAGGTTAAGTTTATGGTAGATTTGGGGCAAAAAGGGTGGAAGTAATTCCACCTTTTTTATTGGAATAAAGTCAAGTACAAGCGCCAGATAACGGCTTCCTGGATATGAAATAATACTTATAAACGTTTTTTTTTGTAGTTCAACAGAATTATTTGCTAGAGCTATAATGTCAACATACATTTGAAGAACCATAACATTAGTAGGTTAAGTTTATGGTAGATTTGGGGCAAAAAAGGTGAAAGAGATTTCACCTTTTTTATTTTCTTTTTTCTAGAGAATAGAGCAAAGATTATAGAAGAAAGATTGTTGAGAAAAGAGGGTAGAACAGAGAATATAGAATAAAGATTATAGAATAAAAGACTCTGGATAAAGACATAAAAATATAAAAACAAAAAAAAGACGAATAACCGTTATAGGCTATTCGTCTTTTCTCTTTATTCTTTACTCTATTCTCTTCTTACTTGTCTAAAGCGAATCTTCTTGCAACTTCAGTCCAGTTAATTACACTGAAAAAAGCTTCAATATAATCAGGTCTTCTGTTTTGGTAGTTTAAGTAGTAAGCATGTTCCCAAACATCCATTCCTAAGATTGGAGTTCCTTCGCAACCTACTTCAGGCATTAATGGATTGTCTTGGTTTGGTGTTCCGCAAACATCTAACTTTCCTCCTTTAACTACGCATAACCAAGCCCATCCTGAACCAAATTGAGTAGCGCCAGCTTTTGCAAATTTAGCTTTGAATTCTTCAAAAGTTCCAAAAGAAGCCTCGATAGCTGCTAATAGATCTCCTGTAGGTAATCCACCACCGTTTGGTGACATTACTGTCCAGAATAAGTTGTGGTTGTAATATCCACCGCCATTGTTACGAACTGCAGCGTTTTTTTTATCTAAATTGATTAGGATGTTTTCTATTGTTTTACCTTCTAAATCTGTACCAGCAATTGCTGCATTAAGATTAGTAGTGTATGCATTATGATGTTTTGTGTGGTGGATTTCCATTGTACGAGCATCAATATGTGGTTCTAATGCGTCATACGCATAAGGTAATTGTGGTAATTCGAAAGCCATAATATTATTGTTTTATGATTTATAATTAAAATTAAATTCAAATTTATACATTTAACTTTGGAATAGAAAATACTATTTGACTATAATCAAATTAAATTAATTGATGATTTGATTTTGTAGTACTTATATTTTCAGGAATTTTTACTTCCCATTGTAAGTAGTCATTGTATTTTCGAGTCCAGCAGTTCCGAAAGATTTTATGATTTCAGAAGCTACTTCTAAACGTTCAGGAAGTTTTGCTTTTTCGGTTTCATCCCATTCGCCTAACACGTAATCTACCTGTTGTCCTTTTTTAAACTCATCGCTGATTCCAAATCTAAAACGAGTATATTGTTGTGTGTTTAGAACTAAATTGATGTTTTTAAGTCCATTATGACCTCCATCGCTTCCTTTGGGTTTGATGCGGATTGTTCCGAATGAAAGGTTAAGGTCGTCGGTAATTACCATGATGTTTTCTAACGGAATATTTTCTTTGTCCATCCAATATTTTACCGCTTTACCGCTTAGGTTCATATAGGTATTTGGCTTCAAAAGAAAAAATGTTCTTCCTTTAAATTTGTATTCGGCAAGTGCGCCGAGTTTTACAGTTTCAAAAGATAAGTTTTCTTTTCGTGCTAAAAAGTCGAGTATTTTAAAGCCTATATTATGTCGAGTGTTAACGTATTCTGCTCCAATATTACCTAATCCTACGATTAAAAATTTCTTCATATAATCTGTTTGCTCTTCTGATTCCTCTTCTGTTTTTGTTGATGAAAACAGGTTTGTTATCCATTTTATCATAAATACAAAAGTACACTTAATTAGACAATCGGGCAATTGGAAATTAGAAAATATACCAATTAGAGAATGAGATAATTTGACAATTATATGGATTGGGCTTTTCGGGTTATTGGATTTTCTGGAAAACAGGTATAAATATAATTTTGTTTTCTTGACAAAGTAAGAATTTCTATAAGTAATCAGATAGTAAGAGAAAAAAGGAAAATTTTTTGATTGAGTTTTGAAAAATGAAAATATAGAGTATATGCTCTATATGAAAAACCCCGTATAGTTTTTACTCAGGACCTCAGAACCGTAAAAAAAATAAGCAAAAAAAAACACCAGTTTTGCAACTGATGTTTTTTGTAATTGTTTGAAAAAAAATTATTTTTTCTTTCCTTTTGCAGGAGTAGCTTTTGCAGCTTTTGCAGCTTCTTGAGCAGCTTTCATAGCAGCACGAGAGATTCTTACTTGAGCAACAACTGTGTTGTCTGGGTGCATAATTTTGTATTCTGGTGCACCAACTTTAGTAACGTATAATTTGTTACCCATTTCAAGTGGAGTGATGTCAGCTTCAACAAAATCTGGAAGATTTTTAGGTAAAGCTTTAACTTTTAATTTACGAGTGTTTAAACGTAAAACACCACCAGCAAGAACACCTTTAGATGTACCAGTTACTTTTACTGGAACTTCCATAGTGATTTCTTTATCATCAAATAATTGAAAGAAATCAATGTGTAAAATTTTGTCTGATACTGGGTGTACTTGAATGTCTTGCAAAATTGCATTGAAAGACTTTCCTTTTCCAAGCTCAATCACAACTGTGTGTGCGTTTGGAGTGTAAACCAAGTTTTTGAACGCTGCAGCGTCTGCTGAGAAGTGTACTGCTTGATTTCCTCCGTATAACACGCAAGGAACCGCTCCAGCATTACGTAAGGCTTTAGTTGACACTTTTCCTACGCTTTCTCTTTCTGATCCTTTAATTGTAATCGACTTCATTGTAAAAATTATATAGTTATTAAAAATATACTTGTTTTTAGCTTAAGCACTTGGCTTTAGGCTTTTTTTAATGTGAACAAGACTTGTGGTTTAAAACCTTAAGCTTAATGTTTACATAATAAATTTTCCACTAATGGAATTGTTGTGGTGCACCATGTGCATTACTTCAGCAAAAAGAGGTGCACAACTCAACACTCTAATTTTCTTTGATTCTTTTTTTAACGGAATTGAATCGGTTACGATCAATTCACTTAATTTAGAATTCTCTATTTTCTCATAGGCGTCGCCAGATAGAATAGCATGTGTACAAATAGCTCTAACACTTAATGCTCCTTTTTCGATCATTAAATCAGCTGCTTTTGCTAATGTACCACCGGTATCGATCATATCGTCTACCAATATTACGTTTCTGCCTTTTACTTCACCAATTAATTCCATGGTGTCGATAACATTGGCAACTTTTCTTTGTTTGTAACAAATCACTACATCCGATTCTAAAAATTTAGAGTACGCATAAGCTCTTTTTGAACCTCCCATATCTGGAGAAGCGATTGTTAAATTTTCTAAACCTAAACTTTCTACATATGGCAGAAAGATTGTAGAGGCAAAAAGATGATCTACTGGTTTTTCAAAGAATCCTTGAATTTGATCTGCATGCAAATCCATTGTCATAATTCTTGTTGCTCCTGCAGCATCTAATAGATTGGCAACTAATTTAGCTCCAATCGGGACTCTTGGTTTATCTTTTCGATCTTGTCTAGCCCAACCAAAATAAGGTACTACAGCTGTAATATGTCTGGCCGATGCACGCTTAGCAGCATCGATCATAAGTAACAATTCCATCAAGTTATCTGCTGTTGGAAAAGTTGAACAAACAATAAATACACGTAGCCCTCTGATAGACTCTTCATACGATGGCTGAAATTCGCCATCACTATAAGTTGACATTGTAACCTTACCTAACGGTATTCCGTATTGCGCTGCAATTTTTTCAGCAAGGTAAACACTTTTTGAACACGCAAAAATTTTAGCTTCTGGTTCTTGGTGCGACATTATAATTTGTTGTTTTGTAGTTAGTTGTGTGTGCGTCGTTTTAACGAGCTGCAAATTTATGAAATTTATTGAACACTGAAAGGAAAATTTTAAGTATTTTTATTAGAAAATGTAAAATTATTTTATAAATTTGCACCGTGTTAAAGGAACAAGGGTTTGTTATAACGATAAAAACTTTTTCTATTGCGTTAAAATAATCAATTTTATTTTATAAAAAAGATTGTTTTTTCGTCTGCTAAGCCCGGATGGCGGAATTGGTAGACGCGCTGGTCTCAAACACCTGTGGGAAACCGTGCCGGTTCGACTCCGGCTCCGGGTACTTAAAACCTCTTCGAAAGAAGAGGTTTTTTTGGTTTTAAGCTGTTTTTGTTTTCTATAATTAAACTTTTTAATCTTTTGGTTTATGAATGTGAGGTTTCAAATCAGGATGTTTTGGCTGATTTGGCGGAGTAACCCTTCTTCTTTCATCTGGTGTACCGTCTGGTGTTTTAGGTTTTGGACCTGGTTTAATTGCTTGAATTTTTTCCATATAAGTCATTATTTTAATTAATAATTCAACAAACTTTCTTTAAGTCTATCTTAGAAACAAATAAAAAGAACATATTTAAAATATAATTACGGAAAACCGTACTTAACAATTAATCTTATTTCGTTAATTTGCTTTAAAATAACCACATAGCAAAACAACATGTTTGAAAATTTAACCAACCAATTTGAAAATTTAGAAAGTGATAAGAATTATTGGTTTATAAGAACGATGAAAGGTCGTAATTTTGCTCCTTTTTTAAATAATAGCTTTATTGGAATAAATTGGAACTATGTAACTGCTACAAATTTAAGAGAACTTAACGAGAGAGAAATAAAGAATATTATAGCCGCAAATGAGCGTGATTCTCGCGGTAATTTATACGACCCCGTTTCTACTCGCGGAAAAACAAAAATCACTTCAATTTACAATAAGTTGATTAGGTTTAAGGAGCTAAAGGCAGGAGACATGGTGGTTATCCCAAGTTCTAGTTCTAATTTACTAGCATTTGGAGTTATCACAGACGATGAAATATTTAACAATTTTGATGATGATGTATGTGATTTTCACAAACGCAGACATGTTCATTGGATTACGTCAAAACATTTAGAAGAATTAGATTCCATCTTTTATAAGATGATTTTTTCTTTGCATGCGATTAGTAATATAAACTCATATTCAAGTTATATCGATAAAATTGTAAGTTCGGTGTTCGTCAAGGATGACAAATCTCATTTAATATTAAATGTTAGACAGGAAGGCGACATTAATTATGATTCTTTGAATGGCGTTTTACAAAATGTTAGAAGTTTAACTGAATTAATTAATGATAGTTTTCATTTCCAAGAAGATTTATCAAATAATTCGGTCAAATTAAACATTCAATCTCCTGGGACAATTGAATTTATATACAATACAGGACGTTCCTTGTTATTAGCTTCAATTTTTTTAACTATGCCTTTGCTCACATCTTGTTCAAATACAAGTAGCGCACAAGACATTATTGATGAAAAAAATGAAAATGTTCAAATTGTAATAGATACCATTGACAGAGACGATAGATTTAGTCCTGCAGAAAAGGATACATTAAAAGATTTTGGAACAATACATATTGATACGATAGCTATGACTAAAAAGAATATGAAAGAAATAGATAGTATAGTTAGTAATAATTAACAATTATGCAAATGCTAAATAATATTTTTACAGGCACTGAAAACTTATTTAAGCTACTCTTTATAAATGGAATTCTAATAATTCTAATAGGATTATTTTATCCATTACAGAAGAGAGATGAGCTGGAGTTAAAAATAATCGAATATAACTCCAATGTAAATTTACTAAACAGAGATATTTCCGAATTATATAACCAAAGTGTTGAGCTAAAAAATAAGATTAAAGAAGTTAAGTCAAAGCAAAAAACTAAAATACATGATTTTCAACCTCAAATAAAAGAGCTTCATCAGAAAATTTACGAGCAAGATAAAAAGAAAATTGAAGTCGAAAATCAAAAAAGCTTAGTTGATAAATTAATCAACCAGCAAGAAACTTATAATAAATACTGTAAAGCTTTTCTTGTTTTTGGAGCTTTAATAACAGTTATAGGTTTGTCTGGATGGTCACGCTTAACATATTTTTTATACGACAAGGAATATAGTGAATATTTACAACGAAACTCTCAATTACAGAATCGACCAATCAGAACAAGGATAATACTTTCAATTTTATTAGTAATTATCTTGATTGCTAGTATATATTATATCCTAAATTAATTTTTTATACGCATAAGATAATTTCTTCAAATCTTCAATAAAAAGGTTCGACAATTCAACCGTAAAGGGTACTTAAAACCTCTTCGAAAGAAGAGGTTTTTTTGGTTTTAAGCTGTTTCTATTAAAAATAAGATCCTCTCTTTTTTGTGTAATTACCTTTTTTTAATGAATTCAATAAATAGATGTATTCATTGAAATATAGGATGTAATTATTTTATGTCTGTTGTTATTTAACGAGTTTTAATTGAATATGTTTTTTCAAAATGCTGTTTGTTAGACCGATTAAAAACTTTCTAACTTTGTATTTGAAAAATATAATCAGTCAAGAAAATGGAAAAAATCGAACACATTAATTATATTAAAGCACCTATTGCAGCAGTTTATAAAGCATTAACGACACAAGGAGGTCTTAGTGCTATTTGGACAGAAGAATTGATTGTTAAGCCAGAATTGGGTTTTATCAATGAGTTTAACTTTGGGGATAATGACAACACGAAAATGAAAGTTATAGAATTGGTTCAAAATCAAAGAGTATTATGGGAATGCTTAGATTCAGACCCAGAATGGGTAGGAACTAAGATTTCATTTGACTTAACAGAAAAAAATGGAATAACATCAATTGTTCTTAAACATTTTGATTGGCGCGAACTGACTGAATTTTACCAGTGGTGTAATTATAATTGGGCTATGTTTTTATTAAGTCTAAAAAGCTATTGCGAAGATGGTGAAGGGACTCCTTATCAAAAACGGAAGTTTTAGGATTCATAATAAAAAGACTTTTTTATTTCAGTTTTGTTAATGCTTTGGAATTCCTCAATAGAAAAACATACTGAAAATAATCTGTTGTAGAAGTGCCTTTTTGAGGAACAATATTCTTTCCAAAAACTCTCGATTTTATACTAACTAAGTGTTGAGATTTTAGAAAAGGTGAGTTCTTTGAGTTTAACTTAAAAAGAGTAATTGAATTAGGTTTACTTAATTCTTTTAAGTCATTGATTCCCTTAACAAGTTGCAATGGACCATCTGCATTAATCCAATCTACTTTTTCATTTTCTGGTGTAGGGAATTGGGAAATTTTTGGAAGATATATTTCGCTGTCTATAGTATAACTAACAAAACTCGTGGTTTTTATATTTGATTTTTTTAGTTCAGATGCGAATGTTTCTTTACCATTCTCCGTAATATTTTGCAATACGTGGAAATAACCAAAAAGGCCATAGAATTTTTCATTCTCAAGTTTCATTTCTTTGATAGAATTCTTAAAATTAATTACCATCGCCGAATCTCTTTCTACTTTTGAATTATCATCAAAATTTTTGTCTATTCCAATTACTGTGATTTTTAATGAATCTGTTAGTTTTTGATTATAATCATAAATGTCGTTCCATTTGTCAAATAGTTCCTGACTTGATTGTTGCGGAATTCTTTTTTTGATTGCTAAAATAATTTCTTTTAAAGTTTGTTGATTTTTTGAACTATCTATCAAGAAGTGATTCAGTTTTTTAGCTGTTATGCTATCCATTTCTGCGATGTAATATTTAACACCTAATTTTTTATTTAGGAAAAAAAGCAACTCCTTGTCCAATTTTTGATTGTCAGCGTAGCCGTGAATTTCTCCCAAAAGGAAAACCTTTGATTTGTAAAAATCATCATCAAATAATTTGTCATTAATTGTGTTTGTAATTTCGGTATTGTTTTTTGTCAAATAGGTTACATTATTTTCATTTTTAGATTCTAAAAACAATTTATTGCTGATAAATAAGTACAAGATAAATAGCAAGCAAATACTTAAAATAGTTATAAATGTGAACTTAATGATTTTTAAAAATTTTTTCATTGTATATATATTTTGTTAATTATTTTGATTCAAAAGTATTTTCAATGAAACGAATACTCAAAAATTAATTACTGAATTGTTATTTTTCTGTGATGAACCGTCTTTTTAATTGTGATGTTTGCTAAAATTGCAGTTAACGTGATTCTTTGATGAATTAGTTGTTGTTTGTGATAAGAAATGGGGATTGATTTGGTAATGTGTTAATACTTATCTTCTCTTTAAATTAGACAAAAAAAATACCTCCATGATTTTGAAGGTATTAATGATATAATTTATTTGTTTAAAGAGCTTATTTAGTTAAAGGAGAGATCTTGTTATAGGTGTTCAAAATTTCCTCGTAACTCCAATAGATAGAAGTATTGATGTTGTATTTTGTATCGTCTTCATCTACAAATTCTAGATAGTAAAGGGAACCTCTTCTGTATCTTTGTTGCTCCTTTATGCAAATAGCAATTTTCTTGGTGTTTAGTACCACTTCCCATTTTGTGTTATACTTATATCCTCTGAGAGTTATCGTTTTACTATTGAATTCAACGGCATTTATGAAAATAATTGCTGATTGAAATATTTTTATTATGACACATAATGAAAGTATAAGGCAGCAACATCCTATGAGGAATATGACATATATTGAGGGTATCACCTTGCCATGATTTATTACTATTTCGTAGCTACTAAAAGTTAGAAACATTCCAGCAAGACATAACAAGCCCAAATAAATTAAGATTATAAAAATATCTAATCGATCTATAAACGGTATGTATGTAGGTTTAGACTTTATATTATTCATGTTTTATTAGTTAATGATATTTGTGTGCAAGATTAATGACGCTAGTTTTGTCATAAAAAAAATGCCCTCGATTAGGAGAGCATTTTATATATATAAATGTTGTTAAGCAACTTTTTTGATTAAATCAAACATAGGGCAACGGCTACAACGCTTGCTTTCACTCTTTTTGTATTTTTCACAACAAGAGGATTTACAATTTTCTGCACGTTTAAGCTTTTCAAGGATTTCTTTCTTTTTTTTCTTCTTCTTTTTATCCTTTTTCTTGTCCTTGTCTTTTACTTTATCTTTTCCCAATTTGTATTGAATTATAAAACTGGGACAAATATAAGTTATTTTTATATATTCTAAATAAACTTTAACTATTTAGGATTAATTGCAATAGAACTAGTTACCGTTAATTGTTGAATATCTCTGTCAAATAAGTATAAACCACCTTTGTCATCACCAATTAAATTAATTTTGTCCAGGATAGATTTAGCAGTCGCTTCTTCTTCAATTTGTTCAGCAACATACCATTGTAAGAAGTTATGAGTCGCATAATCTCTTTCAGAGAAAGTGATATGAACTAATTCGTTAATAGATTCTGAAACGAAAATTTCATGTTTGTATAGTTCTTCAAACATTTCTTTAAATGTATCGTAGCTTGTTTTTGGAGCTTTAAGATCAGTAATTGTTGTTGACCCGCCGCGTTCGTTAACATAACGAACTAGTTTTAGCATATGTGCACGTTCTTCATCAGATTGCGTGTACATAAATTCTGCAATACCTTCTAGGCCATGTGCCTCTGCCCAACAAGCCATTGATAAATAAGTTTGAGAAGATTCTGCTTCTATTCGGATTTGCTTGTTTAGCGCTGTTTCTATATTTTTTGATAACATAATCGTGAGTTTTTTGTAAAGTTAAAAAAAATAATCTAAACCCATTTTTGAAACCCAAAAAGAGCCAACATTTGGATTAATTCTCAATAAAATTAAGGTTTATCTGCTGGAAAAGATTTCGAAAATACCGCTTTGTTTATGATTGGATTCAGTGATTCTTCAGGAGGAAATCCGTCAGTGAATTTTCGCATTACATACTGTTTTGTAGTACTGTCATAATAGCCTAAAATGTAAAAATCTTTAAATTTTAAGGTAGTAGCTAATATAGCTTTTTTATTCTGTTCTAAAAAGAGATTGATATTGTCAAAGGCATAAGGTTGTTGTTCGAATTTAACAAACTCATTATCTTTATTCAATGTACTTTCAAAAAAGACACTTTCGGCAGATGAGCCAAAGTCCCAAGTGTACAATTGATCGTTAACAGTATAATATCTTTTTTCAATTTTAGGAACACCACCTAAAGTAACTAATGTATTTTGACTGTTTTTAAAAACAGATATGCCTATATCTAAATTGGAGAGACGCTGTAAAAACTTGCTTGTATTTTTTAATTCTCTTGTTCTTTGGTTTTCTCCTTGAACAAGTAGTGGAGAACTCTTAAAACGAATTGTGTCACTTTTTATGACTTTAAAACTTTTAAGCGTTTCACCAGAGTTATAATTTTTTATATCAAATACAAGTTCATCTTGACTTGCATTAACCTGATAAATTTTGTCATTATATAAAAAGGAGTTGCCTAACTTTTTGGGGTTATTTATAACAGATTTTGTAAAGGTTTTTTCGGTAATAGCATTGTTCTCAAGATTAATATCAAATACCTGCGTCTTGATGGGATTATGATCTAAAGTTAAAATGATATGTTCATCAAACATATAAAGCTTGCTCTTTTTTGAGCTTTTGAATAAAGGATTATATTCATCCAATTCTATTTTTTCAATAGGATTATCAGTGATGACCTGATTAAAAGATATGCGCTGTGTTTTTCTGTCTTGAAAAGCATAGGTTGAAAAATCAAAAAGTTTTTCCTCAACGACTCCATTTTTAAAAACATAAACAATTAATTCAGGTGTTGCTAAATCTTTAGTAATGATATAGAATAAATTATTTTTCTGAAAAGTTGCTATTATAAACTGACTAGAAATGGGAGAATTATAACTAAGCATCTTATAGGTTTTGCCCTCTAAATAATATTTAACAACCAAAATGCTCTTGTAATCATCCGTAGCCCAATATAAAGTAGGGTTTCCGTCTTCGCTAAAACTGTATCCAATTATAGAGTGATTCTCTAAATTGGTACGCGGAACAGTAAACTCATTTACTAGAAATAAGGCATTATTGTATTTTAAGATGGTAACATTAGTAGCGTTTGTTGCAAAAACAAAAACATCATGTGTTGTTGTGTTCTCAACATTCATGATCATGTTAGACTCATCGTATTTTTTTAAATCTATAGGATATGAATTCAATACAGTTTGACCTATTACTATAGATTTATAGAAGATAAGAAAGAAGAAGAATGTTTTTTTCATGTGTTGCTAGCGATAAAATTATTCCAAAATTATCTCTTTATTTTAGGAATAAAAAATTAAAGAGTTACCGATATACTGGGTTTATGAGCAGGATTAAAGATATAAAAAAAGTCCTTAAGAATGATTTTCTTAAGGACTTGATTTTTAGTACGATCAAAGCTATAGATTATAGTATGCTAAGGTTAAATAATATCTGTGTTATTCATTAATTCCTGAAAACGATCAACAAATTGTCCTACATGCATAGCATCCATTAAGCCATGATGTACATGAACAGACATTGACATGGTTCTTTTTCCAGTTTCAGAAATCATCATTTTCCCAAAAGAAACTTTCGGGCAACTATCAGGAAAACTATAACTTCTGGCATGAGACAGGGAAGTAAAATTAATCCAAGGGATTGCCGAAAAATGAATCACATTATCTTCATCAAAAGTTCGGGTAAAAAGACCTGTTGTATTTTGAATACGTTTGATTTCTGTTAATGCAATTTGTTCGAATATTTTAAAATCCGAATCGTATTCGATTAAAGAAAAACCAAAAGTACCATCTTCACGACCAATTGTAGCCGAACCACCAATAGTATCATGTATCTGTATTTGATCGTTGGCGATTCGATATCTAAAAGGCTCAATAGTATTTATTGCAACTAATGTTTTATGTAGGTAATAAATAAAAAATGAAGAATTTAATTTCTTGGCATTTTCATAAGCATTCGTACAATCAACGTCAACAGTTACACCAAAAAAAGGTTCATCCATTTGTTTGAAAAACAGAAAGTGCTCCTTTCTGTTCCAATTTTCCAAATCCAAAAAAGTTTTCATTTATATTAATTTGTTTACGACTTCGGTTATTTTTTCAAAAGCAAAGAAGTTTTCATGTTCTACTTTGTGATTGATTTTTTCATGCTCCCAAGTGGTGTGAAATGGAATATGTACAGCATATCCTCCGATTCCTAAAACAGGTAAGACATCAGATTTTAATGAATTTCCAATCATTAGGAATTCATCGGCATTGATATCCAAACGCTTTAATAGTTTTTCATAATCAATTTCTTGTTTGTCCGACATTACTTCGATATGGTGAAAATAGTGTCCCAAACCAGAACGGTGTAATTTGCTGTGTTGATCTTTTAAATCTCCTTTTGTGGCAACAACAAGTTTATATTTGCCATGAAGTGCTTGTAAGGTTTCTTCAACGCCATCAAGTAAATCGATTGGTTTTTCGAGTAATTCTTTTCCGTATTCAATGATTTTACCAATAGCTTCAACCGAAATTGTATTATTAGAAATCAGCATTGCCGCCTCAATCATAGAAAGTATATATCCTTTGATTCCGTAACCATATAAAGATAGATTCTGAATTTCGGTCTTAAATAGCTCTTGTGACAATCCTTGATGTGAAAGATAATCTTCCATCAAGACACAAAATTTTTGTTCCGTTTCTTGAAAATAAGGTTCATTTACAAATAAAGTATCATCGGCATCAAATGCGATTACTTTTAGTTTTGATATTTTGTCTTTATGTAACATTTAAATTTTGTTTAAAGTTTGAAGTTTTCTCTGTTTAATTTTTTTGCCACGAAATGATTAAAAAATAATCTGCTCAATCAATCTGCGAGAAAACTTTTCGTTAAAAATTAAAAAATCTGTTTTTATTTGTGTTTTTGCTTTAGCGAATACACATCATCCGCATTCTATTTTTTATCATAGATTAATAAATTTAATGATTTAAAAAAGAACTACAAAATCTCTTGAATCTGCGTGAGATTTTTTTACGCTTTATTGAATTTGTTTAATCCTTGTGCGATTTCTTAATCTTAATTTTTTCAACGAAATAGTTTTATCATAAAATGTAATCCTGATTCCGAATAATAAAATAGCACCTCCAATAAGCATTTGTATTGTAATCTTTTCATCCAGAAATAACCATGCCAGAATAGACGTAAGCACAGCCTGACTTAATAAACTTAGCGAAACTCTCGTAGCTCGCATATGTTGTGTGGCATAACTTAAGCAAAGCCAAGCACACAATTGGCATATTACAGCCTGAAGCACCAATACAAACCAACCAGTATTAGAGAATCCTGTAAAAGGCTCATCTAAAGCGTAACAAAGAATGCCTAAATAAATGCTTGAAGCCAATAGGGCAATTGTCATAAAGGACAAAACATCAACTTCTGAAAGAACATTTTTACTTACCAATAAATAAATAGAGTATAAGATTCCAGATAATACCGCAAGAAGAAAAGCTTTGTCAAAACTTAGATTAATAAAAAACGAGAATCCAACTAATGTAATCATTCCGAACAAGGCTACAGCTGTTCCTATCCAAAAATTGGTCGCAGGTTTTGTTTTTAAAAAGAAATAAGAACCAATACCAACCCAAAGTGGAGAAAGATTTGTTAATAAAGAAGCCTGAGTAGCACTCGATTCCTGAATGGCAATATTCCAGACAGCAACATCTGATGCAAATAAAACACCGCAAAGCGCAGCCAGAATCACGAATTTAGTATTCGGAATTTTAAAGCTTTTTGTAATAAGTACATAAGGTAGCAACAAGCTTATGGCAAAAGCCATTCTATAGAAAGCCGAAATTAATCCAGGAGTCAAACGGAGCTTGACCAATATTGGGAAAATCGATATGCAGAGTATTCCACAGATTAAAGCTAATCTAGGTTTTGTAATTTTCATTTTTGTCAAAATTGTATATTTTAAAATTAGTACTGATTCTTAATCATTCACTAAAACTAAAAATTTGATATTTCTTGTTCTCTTTGTTATAGTTTCCTAAATACAAGGTGGCATTGAATTTAAAAATAATTAAATCTTTATATAAATCTCTACCAAAAATAGATATACTCTCTATAAGTTCTTCATTCTCTTCTAAAAATAATCTGGCTTTTTCAAATGCTGAGATTCCGATTTTATTTTCTAAATGATTAAAATTTGAATCAAACAAACAGTTCGTATAAACAACATTTTTATCTTTATAAGAAATTAAATTTCCAATAGTATAACTTGATAAAAAATCAAATGACATAGGAGCGACGTTAAAACTACCTCCAAATCCAGCACCTATTCCCATTCCTGTCGGTCCTCCTCTATGTACTATTTCTTGTGAACTTCCAATTACCGTATAATATAAACCATTTAGCTTATAACATAATATTCCAGGATTAGAGTCGTTGATTTTTCGTATAAATTGTTTTGGTTTTTCAAGAACCTTTTTGTTATGAATACTTTTTATTTCCTGAAAAACATCTGAGTTTTTAAAAGTAATTTCTTCCTCTCGGGAGGCTATAAACTGATTAATTTTATTCCCATTTTGATCACTTATGGTCAGAAATAGAACTTCGGGATTGGTTTTGATTTGAATAATTTTATCATCTATTAAGAATGAATTCGACTTAAATATAATAGATCCGTATGCACCTCTGGCTATTGCTGGCTGTTGAATTGATTTTAAATTTCCAGTAAAATCATTCAGATTAATTTTTAAGATATCTGTTGAGAAAGCATTATTACCTATTGTAAAAATAATTTCATCATTTTTGTACGTGTAAATTTTATATTGCTTTGTGCTCAATGCTAAAGAAGGTGGGCTGTCGGTGCTTATATTCTGAATGAAAATATCCGATGACTTTTCTGTTAATGCCGTATATAGGTTTACTTCATTTGCCAGTTTATTTTTAAATTGCAAATTTGACAAATCGATTGTTTTTGTATTTAGATTTCCATCATTATTAGAAATATAAAATTTTAAAATGCTCGTGTTTTTTATAATAGTAATGAGATAAAAGACATTGTTTATGGTAAGTTCTTTAACTATTTTTTCCTTTTTTAATTCGAGATTAATTGAAGTTGTTTTTGTTTCTTTTTTTGCAAAATTAAAATATTGAGAACTGATTTCTTTTCTGTCTTCCGATGCCCAAAAAATAAAATAATTATCATCCGTTTTACTATAACCAATGATATTGCCGTATTTTTTTTCTGGCCTCGAAGTAGTCAAAGAATCTATAATGCTAAATTTTTGATCAAATCTTATAGACGTAACCTTTTCTTTGTCATTCAAAAATATAATAACTTCTTTTTCATCCTCATTAACTACTTGAAAAAAGTCTCTTTTCTTTTCTAATTTCAGATCAAATTCCTTTACAATATCTTGCGAAAAGGAGAATAAACTATTTAAAAATAAAGAGGTGAGGAGTAATTTTTTAATCATTTTTAATTTATTGAAGGGTGTTTTTTGTAGGCTAATATCTTGTTTTTTTTCTTAAACATAATTAGTCAAGAACAGTTATTTTTTTTAAATTAAAACGCATGAATCAATTAAGAGATTCATGCGTTTTGTTTTTTAAATTAAATGAGAAAATTGATATAGATTTTTAGTCAACAAATTTTCGTATAATATATTCTTTGGTCTTATTATCATAATAGCCTAAATAATAATAGTCAGTTTTGAATAATGTTTGCGATGAGACATTATTATTATCATCAAAGAAAGTTCGAATTTTATCAAAAGCTAATGGTTGTAAATCTCCTTTTATATGATTTTCTTGGCTGTCGAATAGACTTTCTATTTTAACTACTTTTTTGTTAGAATAGGAATTAAAGCTTTCCATCGTTGGGCTAAAAAATGCAACTCCAGCTAATGCACCAATAAGTCCAAATTGAGACATTGCGGCTTGCCCACCAGATTGTTGCGATGCTGAGACACCTCCAAAAGTTACTAAAGTACTTTGCCCTATATGGTAACAAGAAATTGCAGTATTCAAATTGTTTATTTTTCGGATAAATTGAGAGCTGTTATCCAGCGTTCTTTTTCCTCCAAAAGCGCCACCTTCCTGATAAAATTCAGAATTTTTAAAGTCGATAGGATTAATTGCATTGGCTTGGTATTCCTTTATTAGATTGTCGTTTAAGTCCTTTATTGTAAAGTAAAATAACTCAGAAGAGGTTTTTACTTGATATAGTTTATTGTCAAAAAAGAATGAGTTTGAATTTAGAAAATGGCGTTCACTAGTTGCTATTGAACGTTTTTTAATCATTTTTTCAGTAGCAACAAAATTGATTAAATCAAGAGTAATGACTTGAGTATAATCGATATTGGCATCTAGAGTTATTATGATTTGGTTATTGTCAAAATAACATTTTCTCTTTTTCGCGGCATCGGTTAATGAAGTTGGATTTTTAACATTGATATTTTGTAATGTAAAAGGAACTTCAAAAGGAAGTAGGTTTTCTTCAAAAACACCATACAAATCTGTTTTGGTGTAGCCATATCTAAAAAAGCGAAATCCATCTAAATTGATTATTTGTTCTTTATGAGCACCATCTTTATCAAAAATATGGAGCTTAAAATTATTACTTTTCTTTATAACGCTTAAAATATAAAAGTTTTCATTTCCACTGAATTTCTGTAAAACTTTTTCATTTTTAAAAATAAGAGAATATTGCTGTGTTACAACCTTACGACTAGTGAAGTCATACAATTGAGAAAACACATCTTCATAATCATTTGATGACCAAAATAACCTTGTATTATCATTGCTACTATTATAGCCAATCATGTTAGAGTACGTTCTAGTATTTGGTCTTTCGGTAGAAATACTGTCAGCAATTTGCATTTTTTCGTTAAGCCGAATGGCTTTTACCTTTTCTTTATCACTAATAAACAATGTAACTTCATTTTTGTCATTATTTATAGTCTGAAAAACATCACGATTCTTTTTCAAGTCAACTAGTGTAGCGCTAACAATTTCCTGTGAAAAAGAGATCAAACTATTTAAGAACAAAAGGGGGAGGAGTAATTTTTTAATCATTTTTAATTTATTGAGGGGGTGTTTTTTGTTGGCTAATATCTTGCTTTTTTCTTAAACATAATTAGTCAAGAACAGTTATTTTTTTAAAATTAAAACGCATGATTCAATAAAGAATTTCATGCGTTTTGCGTTATTGAACTTAAGCATTAATAATTGTATCGCAGGCGTCTTGAATTTGTCTATCTGAAAAAGGTTCAAGCGCTTTTGCTAACATTCGACTGGTTTTTATACAACCAATCATTTTAGTTCTTAAGTCGATGTTGTCACCAATTTCAGTTTCAAGAATAGTCTCAAAGATCTCGGTTAAATACTCAGGTTGGTCTCTAAAATATCCTTCAAGCCAGAGCTCAGAAAGGAAGTTTGCAACAGATGGCATTACATCATGATGTGATGTGTTTTGATTTTCTTTTGTCATAATCGAAAATAGTAAACGCACGAAACCCTCGCTTTAGATGTGACAAAATACCCATAAGGATAGATTTTCCGTAGTTTCCATAGGAACATCATGGCGAGGGAATCGCTTATATTAATCTCTAAATAAAGTTTCAGGATTGCTCCTTAAGGTATTTTGTCAAAACAAACATACATATTAGAACTTTATAAAACAATAAAAAAAGAAGAATTATCTTATGTTTTGTATTTGCATCTAACATTTCACCTTTCACAAAAAAACCTTAGTTTACAGTTTCTCCGTTTGGAGCATCAGCATCAGGATTAATAAAAACCAGCTTTCCTTCAGCATTTGTAGTCATTAAAATCATACCTTGACTTTCAACACCACGTAAAGCTCTAGGCGCTAGGTTTGCTAAAACCGAAACACGTTTACCAATAATTTCTTCAGGAGTAAAGCTTTCGGCAATTCCCGAAACAATCGTACGAACGTCAATTCCAGTATCTACCTTAAGAACTAAAAGTTTATTAGCCTTTGGCATTTTCTCAGCTTCAAGGATAGTTCCAACACGAATGTCCATTTTAGCAAAATCTTCAAACTGAATTAACTCCTTTTGAGGTTCAGGTTGTTTGCTTTCGGCAAGATTAGCTGTTTTTGTAGCTTCCAATTTATCTATTTGTTTTTGTATTTCTTCGTCTTCAATTTTAGCAAAAAGTAATTCGGCTTCACCAATTTGGTGACCAGCAGGAATTAATTCTGAATTCTCAGAAACGTCATTCCATTTCAGTTTGCCATCATTCTTTAATATTCGTGATAATTTAGTAGCAGTAAACGGCAAGAAAGGTTCAGATAAAACGCTCAATGCTGCAGCAATTTGTAAAGCAACATACATTTGAGTTTTTACACGCTCAGGATTATCTTTCATTACTTTCCAAGGCTCTTCATCAGCAAGATATTTATTACCCAAACGAGCAACATTCATCAACTCACCCAAAGCTTCACGAAATCTGTAACGCTCCACAGAACTAGAAATAACAGCAGGATATGCTTTTAATTCCGTCAAAGTAGCTTCATCAATCTCAGTTAATTCATTTGGTGAAGGAATAAAACCGTCGTAATATTTATTAGTCAAAACCACAACACGATTAATAAAGTTACCAAAAACGGCAACCAATTCGTTGTTGTTTCTAGCCTGAAAATCTTTCCAGGTAAAATCATTGTCTTTCGTTTCCGGAGCATTAGCTGTTAGAGCATAACGCAAAACATCTTGTTTCTCAGGGAAATCTTCTAAATATTCATGCAACCAAACTGCCCAGTTTTTAGAAGTCGAAAGTTTATTACCTTCCAAATTCAAGAATTCATTAGCAGGAACATTGTCAGGTAAAATATAGCTACCTTCTGCTTTAAGCATTGCAGGGAAAATGATACAGTGAAAAACAATATTGTCTTTCCCAATAAAATGAACCAGTTTCGTGTCTTCATCCTTCCAGTACGGTTCCCAATCTTTACCTTCGCGAGCAGCCCATTCCTTAGTCGATGAGATGTAACCAATAGGAGCATCAAACCAAACATATAATTTTTTTCCTTCAGCACCTTCCACAGGAACATCAATTCCCCAATCAAGGTCACGAGTTACAGCACGAGGTTCAAGACCACCGTCAACCCAAGATTTAACCTGACCGTAAACATTCGGTTTCCAGTCATTTTTATGTCCAACCAAAATCCATTCAGTCAAGAACTCAGTATATCTATCTAGAGGTAAGAACCAGTGTTTAGTCGATTTTAATATCGGAGTTTCACCAGTAATAGTCGATTTCGGATTAATCAAATCAGTTGCATTCAACGTCGATCCACATTTTTCGCATTGGTCTCCGTAAGCTTCTTCATTGCCACATTTTGGACAAGTACCAACTACAAAACGATCCGCAAGAAACTGATTCGCTTTTGCATCATATAATTGTTCCGTTACTTCCTCGATAAAATCACCCTTATCGTACAGCTTTCTAAAAAATTCCGAAGCCGTATCGTGATGAATCTTAGCCGAAGTTCTAGAGTAATTATTAAAAGAAATTCCAAAATCGATAAAAGACTTACGGATAATCCCATCATATTTATCAATAATTTCTTGAGGAGAAACCCCTTCTTTTTTAGCCTTCATCGAGATTGCCACACCGTGTTCGTCACTTCCACATATAAAAGCCACATCTTTACCCTGCATACGTAAAAAGCGAGAGTAAATATCAGCAGGTACGTAAACGCCCGCCAAATGGCCAATATGAATAGGTCCGTTAGTATAAGGTAAAGCAGCAGTAATGGTATATCTCTTAGGATTTTGTAACATAAAATTGATTTTTATTTTTCAGATAAAGCAGCCCAAAAGCCGACTTTATACATTTTAATATGATAAATTCTGTGCAAAAATAAGCAATAGAATTGAGAGTTTTACTGTTTTTATTAGGAGCAATTTCCAGCTATCCACTTTATCTTTACTTGCCTAAAGAAGGCAAGCAAAGGATGCCGTTTCTATCTGGGCTAAAACGAGCTATATTTAACAGTGATAGAAGTGACAGTTTCGCTTATTTAGCAGTATTTAATTTCTATAAACAGATGCTATAAAGATATTATTTAAGAAGGGTGAAATCTACAAGAATATTTTTTTTGCATAGGAAATAAAATGATGCGTGAAATAAAAAAAAGAAACGGAAGTGCTTAGTAAATAGGAGTATTATGTTTTTTATTATAGTGTCCTAAATAGTCTAGAAATTTATAAATAGGATTTATTTAGACTCAAAAAAATAGTATTACATTTACCTTTTAGTAATAAAAAACAGACAATGAAAAAAACAGCATTAGTACTACTATTTTTAAGTCATCTATTGACTTACGCTCAAACACAAAAGGTTATTTCTAGAGATTGGGCCTCTTTTAGTCAAACTCTGGATATACAAACGGCCACTAAGAAAAAATTTAAAGTTATTGCTTCAGTAAAAGTAGAAACAGATGAGCCATCGGCTTGGGCAGGAGTATGGGCTAGAATAGATACCAAAAACGAAGAAGATGGTTTTTTTGATAATATGAGAGACAGACCCGTTAAGGATAAAGAATGGAAATCGTATACTGTTGAAGGTACAATAGACTCAAATACAAAATCATTAAGTTTTGGAGGGTTGTGTTTGTATAATGGAAAGTTCTATTTTGATAAGTTTGAATTGTTTTTAGAAAATGATAAAGGAGTACTAGAGCCAGTTAAGCTGCTTAATTCAAGTTTTGAAACTGTTGTAAAAAACGATGAAATTCCAAAATGGAATTTAGGTATACGCAAGGGTGAGATGATTAAAGTCAAAGAATATAAAATCACATCAACCAAAGAAAGTACAGATGGTAATTATGGAGTATTGCTAGAGGGGAGTGGTATAAAGCCAAGACTAGAAGCAAAAATTGGTAATGTTGAAGGGGCTTCTCCGCAAATTGGCGCTATGATTTCGATGTTAGAAGATCTTAAAAGACGTGTTGAAAATACAGTAAAGAATATGAGTCAATACGAAATAGATTACTTGCACGATGCAGAAGCAAATAGAATAGGTTCATTAATTATGCACTTAGCGGCAGCAGAAGCGTACTATCAAGTTTTTACTTTTGAAAATAGAGGATTTAATGAAGAAGAAAAGAAAAAATGGAATGCAGCATTAAATTTAGATCAAGGAGGGCGAGATGAATTTAAAGGGCATGAAGTACAATATTATTTAGATATATATAATGAAGTAAGAGCAAAAACTATAGCAGAGCTAAAGAAACGTGATGACGCTTGGTTTGCTGAGGTGCAAAAGGAATACGATTGGACAAACCAATATTGTTGGTTTCATGTTATGGAGCATCAATCAAGCCATTTAGGACAGATCTTGTTTTTAAAGAAACGAATCCCGCCTCAAAAGCAATTAAACTTAGAGCAGAAGATGAAAAATTAAAACGTTAAGAACTGATCAAAAGCTTTTGAGAATAGACTGTGTGACCTTTGCGTAAAGCAGTGTAATAGATATGTACAATAAGCTCATAAAGTAGAATTAATTTAAACTAAGCCTTCAGTTCATAAAAACAGCAAATCAATGCAAACCGTTCGGAATATATTTTGCAATCTTTGATGCAAAAAAAGAAAAGAACATTATGAGCAAGACTAAACTAATAATTAATAAAAACGGATCTATAAAGATAGAAGGTGATTTCGAAATAATGGATTCAGAAGGAACAGTGTACGGATTACAAGGAAGAGCAGCATTAGGACTTTGTCGTTGCGGATTGTCATCAAACAAACCTTTTTGTGATGGAGCACACCGTAACAATTTCGAACACGAATCAAAAGCGTTCGATTTACCACCAATGAAAACAAACTAAGAATTCTATTCTCAAGCAAATTACAAGAAGCCTTCTCATATTATGAGAAGGCTTCTTCTTTTATGAACCTATATATAAGGAGTGTTTTTCTCCTTATATATAGGAGTAAGATATGGCTGTAGTATATATAAGAGTATTTTTTCTAGAAGCTATCCCGATAGTAGCCGTGACAAGACTAGGGGAAACGAAAAAGACTTCATATTTAAATACAATGTAGTAAGCTTTGCGCCTTCGCGTCTTTGCGAGAACCCGAAATCCCAGTAAAACCGAGCGAAAACAGAAGAAGAAGAGGTTAGCTTGCAGAAAAATCTTAGAAAACCCAAAAACACCCAAACAGTAAGGTGTGAGTTATCAATGTGTTAAGAAATAAACGCAAAATAAACGTAAAAATGCG